>NZ_JBFBFP010000001.1:0-225879 GCF_040684275.1 Streptomyces sp. NPDC091371 | reverse complement strand
CGGCCGAGCCGGTCGCAGCCGCTGCGGAGCAGGACGACGCGCCGCAGGCGCAGGACGCGGCTGACGCCGAGACAGAGGCCGAGCCCGTCGCCGCTGCTGCGGAGCAGGACGAACCCGCCGCCGAGCCGGTGGCCGAGGGCGAGGTGGAGGACCAGGCGACCGCGCCGGAGGCGGCCGCGCACGCGTTGGCCGCCGTGAAGCGCGCGGCGCCCGGGGTCCTGGGGGCGTACAAGGCCGTCGGGCAGGTGCTGCGCGGCAAGGGGAAGGCCGGCGCGCGGGCCAAGGTGTACCTCGTGCTGGACCGTTCCGGGTCCATGCGCGGGTTCTACAAGGACGGCAGTGCGCAGCACCTCGCCGACCACGCCCTCGCCCTCGCCGCCCACCTCGACGAGGCCGCGACCGTGCACACCGTGTTCTTCTCCACGGAGGTGGACGGCACCGCCGACCTGGCTCTCGACGCCCACGACGGGGCCTGGGTCGAGGCCCGGCACGCCGAGCTCGGCCGGATGGGCCGCACCAGCTACCACGTGGCCGTCGAGGCCGTCGTCGAGCGCTACCAGAAGGACGGCGGCGAGGGCCCGGCCCTGGTCGTGTTCCAGACGGACGGCGCGCCCGACAACGTCCGCCCCGCACGCCAGGCGATCACCGACGCGGCCACCGCCGCCCCCGGCATCCACTGGCAGTTCGTCGCGTTCGGCGAGCACGACTCCAAGGCCTTCGACTTCCTGCGCAAGCTGGACGCCGAGAACGCCGGCTTCTTCCACGCCGGCCCGGCCCCCGCGGAGCTGACCTCCGCCGCCCTCGCCAAGGGCATCCTGGACCGGTTCTAGCCGCTGCGGGCAAGCAAAAGGGCAGGGCCCGGGGTCATCGACCCCGGGCCCTGCCCTTTGCCCGTTACGCGTTACCCGTACAGGTGACCGCTCAGCGCGCAGCGTCCGGGTGCACGGCCTCGGCGATCGGCTTGGCGTCGGCCGGCTTCGTCTCCACCGGCCCCCGCAGCGCGATGTTCAGCTCGCGCAGACGGGCTTCCTCCAGCACCGTCGGCGCGCCCATCATCAGGTCCTGCGCGTTGCCGTTGAGCGGGAAGGCGATGGTCTCGCGGATGTTCGGCTCGTCGGCGAGCAGCATGACCATGCGGTCCACGCCCGGGGCGATGCCACCGTGCGGCGGGGCGCCGAGGCGGAACGCGCGCAGCATGCCCGCGAACTCGCGCTCGACGGTCTCGGCCTCGTAACCGGCGATCTCGAAGGCCTTCAGCATGACCTCGGGCTCGTGGTTGCGGATGGCGCCCGACGACAGCTCGATGCCGTTGCAGACGATGTCGTACTGCCAGGCCAGGATGTCGAGCGGGTCCTTCTCCTCCAGGTCCTTCATGCCGCCCTGCGGCATGGAGAAGGGGTTGTGCGAGAAGTCGATCTTGCCGGTCTCCTCGTCCTTCTCGTACATCGGGAAGTCGACGATCCAGCAGAACCGGAAGACGTTCTCCTCGAACTGGCCCGCGCGCTTGGCGGCCTCGACGCGAACGCCGGACATGATCTTGGAGACCTCGTCGAACTCGCCCGCACCGAAGAACACGGCGTGGCCGGCGGCCAGGCCCAGGCGCTCGGTGAGGACCTTGACGTTCTCCTCGGTGAGGAACTTGGCGATCGGGCCGGTCAGGGCACCGTCCTCGCCGACGCGGACCCAGGCCAGGCCCTTCGCGCCGAGCGAGACCGCGAAGTCGCCGAGGCCGTCGAAGAACTTGCGCGGCTGCGCGGCGGTGTCCGGGACGGCCAGGGCACGCACGTGCTTGCCGGCGAACGCCTTGAACTCCGAGCCCTCGAAGACGTCGGTGATGTCGACGAGCTCCAGCTTGGCGCGCAGGTCGGGCTTGTCGTTGCCGTACTTCAGCATCGACTCGCGGAACGGGATCCGCGGGAACGGCGAGGTGACCTCGCGGCCCTTGCCGAACTCCGTGAAGATCTCGGTCATCAGGCGCTCGATCGGCTGGAAGACGTCCTCCTGCTCGACGAACGACATCTCCACGTCGAGCTGGTAGAACTCGCCCGGCGAGCGGTCGGCGCGGGCGTCCTCGTCGCGGAAGCAGGGCGCGATCTGGAAGTACCGGTCGAAGCCGGAGATCATCAGCAGCTGCTTGAACTGCTGCGGGGCCTGCGGCAGGGCGTAGAACTTGCCCGGGTTCAGGCGGGACGGGACGACGAAGTCACGGGCGCCCTCGGGGGAGGTCGCGGTGAGGATCGGGGTCGCCATCTCGTTGAAGCCGAGGGCCACCATCTTCGAGCGGATCGAGGCGATGACCGCCGAGCGCAGCATGATGTTGTCGTGCATGCGCTTGCGGCGCAGGTCGAGGAAGCGGTACTCCAGGCGCCGCTCCTCGTTCACACCGTCGTCGGTGTTGATCGTGAAGGGCAGCGGGGCGGCCGCGCCCAGCACCTCGACCTCGGCGGCCTCGATCTCGATCTCGCCGGTCGGCAGCTCGGGGTTGATGTTCTCGGCGCCGCGCGAGACGACCTTGCCGTCGACGCGGACCACGGTCTCCTTGGAGAGCTTCTCCAGGGCCGCGGCGGCGGCGGTGCCGGGACGGGCCACGATCTGCGTGATGCCGTAGTGGTCGCGGAGATCGATGAAGAGGATGCCGCCCAGGTCTCGACGATTGTGCAGCCAGCCGCTCAGCCGGACGTCGGTGTCGACGTCAGAGGCGCGGAGCTCGTCGCACTTGTGGGACCTGTACCGATGCATCAGTCATCCAGTTCTTCGCGATACCAGGGTGGATTCAACCGTCCCAAGGTTACCGTCCGGGGGGCGACCGGGTCGGGCACGCCCGGCAGACCCGGTGGACAGGCACGTCAGGCGTATGACCTGTAAAGATGACCGGGTGCGTACCGAGGATGTCCTGGCCGCCATCGCGACGGGCCTGTGGCGATGGGACAACGCCTCCGGGACGGTCTCCCTCGACAGCGAGGCCGCCCGGCTCCTCGGTCTGCCCGCCGAGCCGGTGGAGCTCGCGGAGGTCGCCGTACGCTCCCGCTTCCACCCGGTGGACTGGAACGAGATCAACGGCATCGTCAACCTCGCGGTCGCCGAGGGCACCCTCGCCGAGGCCCGGCTGCGGATCATGGACGAGGACGGCCGCGTCCTGCGCACCGTACGCAGCCGCTCGAAGCCCCTGGAGAACCGGACGGCGGACGGCCGCCTCGACTACGAGCTGATCGGCACCATCCAGGAGATCGCCGAGCCCCAGCCCGGCACCACCGCCGCGCACACCCCGATCACCGGCGACTGGCGGCGCTCCCGCGAGGCCTTCCTGCTCGACGCGGGGCGCGCGCTGGCCGAGGCCCGGTCCACCGCCGAGGTGCTGCGGGTCGCGGCCTCCCTGTCCATGCCCGGCTTCAGCCCGGACGGGCTGGCCGTCTTCGGCGTGGCCGGGGACCGGCTGTCGATCATCGGGCACCACGGGCACGGCCCCGGCGACGAGGGCCCCTTCTCCGACATGCGGCTCGACACCGCCTACCCGGCCGCGGAGGTCGTCCGTACCGGCCGGGCGATCTACCTGCCCACCCCCGAGGACTACAAACGGCGGTTCCCGGCCACCTGGCCGCTCGCCCAGCGCTTCGGCCGGACCTCCTGGGCCTTCCTGCCCCTCATCGTGGCCGGCCGCACCATGGGCGCCTGGATGGCCGCCTTCAAGCACCCGGTGTCCTTCTCCCCCGACGAGCGCTCCGTCCTGACGACCGTGGCCCGGATGCTGGCCCAGGCGCTCCAGCGCGCCGGCGTGGCCGAATCCGAGCGGGAACTCACCACCGGCCTGCAGCGGTCGATGATGCCCCAGCTCGGCCCGGAGATCCCCGGCATGCAGATCGCCGCCCGCTACGTCCCCACGGGCGGCGGACTCCAGGTCGGCGGCGACTGGTACGACATGATCCCGCTGCCCTCGGGACGGTTCGCGCTGGTCATCGGCGACGTCCAGGGCCACGACGTGCGGGCGGCCGGCCTGATGGGCCAGCTGCGGATCGCGGTCCGCGCGTACGCCTCGGAGGGCCACCGCCCCGACGCGGTGCTCTCGCGCGCCTCCCGCTTCCTGGCGGGCATCACGGACTCGTACGAGGACTCGGACGACCAGAGCCCCCGCTTCGCGACCTGCCTGTACGCGGAATGCGACCCCCGGACCGGGATGCTGGAGGTGGCCCGCGCCGGCCACCCCGACCCGGCCATCCGGATGACCGACGGCACCGTCCTGATGCGGCCCACCGCGGGCGGCCTCCCCCTCGGGATCGTCCCCGACACCGACTACCCCACGACCCGGTTCACCCTGGAGCCGGGCGAGACGATGATGCTCTGCACCGACGGGCTCATCGAGACCGGCGGGCACGACCTCGACACCGGCTGGGCACGGCTGCGCGCGATCCTGGAGTCCGAGACCCCCGGCCCCGAGGACGGGGCGGACCTCGACGGCGGCCACCTCGAAAGGCTCGCCGACCTGCTGGTCCAGGCCGTGCACGGGCCGTCCTCGCACCACACGACGGGCCCGCTGGCCGACCGCCGCGAGGACGACATAGCCGTGGTGCTGCTGTGCCGCGAGGGCGAGGGCTGCGGCTGCGGGACCCCGCTGCTGCACCCGTCCCGCCCGGCCCGCCGCACGATGCTGACCGTGGCCCAGGCCGAACCCGAGCGGATCGCGGGCGCGCGGCAGCAGATCCGGGAGCTGCTCCACGACTGGGCCGACGAGGAACAGGTGGACTCGGCGGTGCTGATGGTCTCCGAGATGGTGACCAACGTCCTCATGCACACCGACGGCGACGCGCTGCTGGTCGCGGAGGCCGTCGGCGAGCTGGGCGGCCGCCGGCTGCGCGTGGAGGTCGCGGACGCCAGCGATGAGCTCCCGCACAAGCGGCATCCGGGCGAGATGGCCTCCAGCGGACGCGGGGTGCTGCTGATGGAGATGCTGGCCGACACCTGGGGCGTGGACCCGCAGGGCGAGGGCAAGTCGATCTGGTTCGAGCTGTACGAGCAGTCGAAGCCGCCGTCCGACTGACCCGGCGGCGTTCCGGTCGCCCGGTGCCATGCGTGTCCGTACACCCTGTACGCCGACCAAGGGGGCGCGGCGACAGGTAGCTGACGTTGAGCAAGTGGAGACGAGCCGTCGGGGTGGCCGCGCTGGCCGCGGCGACCGCGTTCGGGCCGGCACCGACCGCACACGCGGCGGCCGGTGACCTGGACCTGTCGTTCTCGGGCGACGGAACGGCGGGCCCGGCGGCGACACCCTCGACGGCGGAAGCGGCGACGACTCCCTGACCGGCGAGTCCGGCAACGACACCATCGCCGCCGGTCCGGGCACGGACACCGTGGGCGCCGGCGCGGGCGCCGACACCGTCAACACCCGGGACGGCGTCGCCGAGATGGTCGACGGCGGAGCCGGACGCGACACATGCACCACCGACCCGACCGACCAAGTGACCAGCTGCTGAGCCGCTGCCCTGAACCGATCATCAAAGGTGATTGGATGACGGCGTGCCGAACTCCCTGCTCCCCGAGCCCGTGAGGCGCCTCGCCGCCTGGTGCGCCGTCGTCCTGCTCGTCACCGCCGTACTGGCCCTCGTCGTCTGGCTGTGCACCGTCTTCCGGACCGTGGTCACGCCCGTACTGCTCGCCGTGCTCGGCACCGCCCTGCTCGGGCCGATGCACCGGCGGCTGGTCCGCATGAAGGTCAACCGCTCCCTCGCCGCGGCCCTCACCTGCCTGGCCGTGGTCGCCGTGGTCGGCGGGGCCTCGTACATCGTCGTCCTCGCGCTCATCGAGACCGGCGACCAGATCGTCGACGCGCTCCGGCGGGCCGGCGAGAGCCTCGCGGAGCACTTCGGGGCGCTCGGCACCTCGGTGGAGGACGTCGCGAAGAACTCGAAGGACCTGCTGACCAAGTTCGGCGGCACGGCCGCCTCGGGCGTGGTCGCCGGGCTCAGCGTGGTCGGGACGATGATCGCGACGGCCCTGCTGGCACTCGTACTGATCTTCTTCTTCCTCCGCGACTCCGACCACGCGGTCGGAACGCTGCGCTCGCTCGTCCCGAGCCGCTCGGGCGACCTGATGGAGGCCATGGGCCGGCGGGCCTTCGAGGCCGTCGAGGGCTTCATGCGCGGGACCACCTTCGTGGCCCTGGTCGACGGCGTGCTGATCGGCATCGGCCTGCTGATCCTCGACGTCCCGGGCGCGGTGGGCCTGGCAGCCCTGGTGTTCGTGACCGCCTACATCCCCTACCTCGGCGCCTTCCTCTCCGGCGCCGTGGCGGTCCTCGTCGCCCTCGCAGACCGGGGCTGGGTGATCGGCCTGTGGGTGCTGGGCGTGGTGCTCCTGGTCCAGGTGATCGAGGGGTACGTCCTGCAGCCCCTGGTGCAGAGCCGCACGGTGCAGATGCATCCGGTGGTGGTCATGCTGGCCATCACGGCCGGGGCGAGCGTCGCCGGGATCCTCGGGATGCTGCTCGCGGTACCGCTGGCCGCGGCCGTCTTCGGCGTGATCTCAGAACTCCGGGCCCGGTACGGCGAGGGCGCGGTCCCCGGACCGGTGGATCCCGCCTGACCGGGAGGGCGCGGGCCTAGGCCGGGCCCGGGTGGTAGCTGAGCACCACCAGGATCGCCGTGCACTCCGCGAGGAGCTGTACGGCCAGCGCCCACTGGCGGACCCGCGGGCGGGGCGCGGCCAGCGCGACGAGGAAGGCCGCTCCCGCGGCGCCGGCGCTCCACAGGAACAGCCATCCGGGCAGCCCCCGGGGACACTCCACTCCGTAGGTCACGCAGCCCGACACCCGCACGGACGACAGGAGCAGGACGACCGCTCCCACGAAGACCACGGGGAAGATCGCCGCGGACAGACCGGCCCAGAGGCGGGTCCGGTCCCTGGCTCCCGCAGGAGCCGGGGACGGGGTCGGAGCCGTGGGGGTCGCTGAGGGGGCGGCGGTGTCCATGCCCCGATCCAACGCTGTGCGCGGGTCCGGCACAGGCGCCCGGCTACTCACCTGCCCGCGCGCGGGTACTCAGACCGGGTACCGCTCAGACCGGGTACGGGACCGGGACCACCCCCGCTCCGGAGTGGTCCCGGTCGCACCGTCCCTGCACCGTCCCAGGGGCCCAACGGGCCCACGGGCGTCAGCCCTCCTCGGCCTCGCCCGTACCGCGGTGGCCGAGGCCCGCGCGCGCGGTGGTGGGGATGCGGCCCAGCCGGCCCGCCTGGAAATCGTCGAAGGCCTGCTGGAGCTCGTGCTTGCTGTTCATGACGAACGGCCCGTAGTGCGCCATCGGTTCCCGGATCGGACGCCCGCCGAGCAGCACGACCTCCAGGGCCGGGGCGTTGGAGTCCTGCGCCTCATCCGCCCGCACCGTGATCGAGCCGCCCTCGCCGAAGACGGCCGTCTGCCCGGTGTGGACCGGCCGGCGGTCCTCGCCGACGGAGCCGCGCCCGGCCAGGACGTACGCGAGGCCGTTGAAGTCCTCGCGCCACGGGAGGGTGATCTGCGCGCCCGGGCTGACGGTCGCGTGGATCATCGTGATCGGGGTGTGGGTGATGCCCGGGCCCTGGTGCCCGTCGAGCTCGCCGGCGATCACGCGGAGCAGGGAGCCGCCGTCCGGGGTGGTCAGCAGCTGGACCTGGCCGCCGCCGATGTCCTGGTAGCGCGGGGGCATCATCTTGTCGGAGGCCGGGAGGTTGACCCACAGCTGGAGGCCGTGGAACAGCCCGCCGGACACGACGAGGGCCTCCGGCGGGGCCTCGATGTGCAGGAGGCCCGAACCGGCGGTCATCCACTGGGTGTCACCGCCGTTGATGACTCCGCCACCGCCGTTGCTGTCCTGGTGGACGAAGGTTCCGTCGATCAGGTACGTGACGGTCTCGAAGCCGCGGTGGGGGTGCCAGGGGGTGCCCTTGGGCTCGCCCGGCGCGTACTCCACCTCGCCCATCTGGTCCATCATGATGAACGGGTCGAGGTACTGGTAGTTGATCCCGGCGAACGCGCGGCGCACCGGGAATCCCTCGCCCTCGAACCCACCGGGAGCGGAGACGACGGCCAGCACCTTGCGCGCGGCGGCGGCCTGCGGCTCGGCCACTCGCGGAAGGGTCAACGGGTTCTCAACAGTCACTGCGGGCATGGTCAGGACCTCCTTCTGCTCCGAGTTTAGTTGAAACTCGAACTTTCTGCCACACCCCGCAGAACAGAAGGAGCCCCGGGGGAAATTCCCCCGGGGCTCACCCCTGGCACAGACCCCCGCGGCCGCTACTGCGGAGCCACCCGACAGGCCTGGGCCGCGACGTCCTTGGAGATGCCGGCCCCGGTGAGGGTGGCGCTGCAGCTGGTCTGGTTGCCGATCTGACCCTGGTAGCACGCCTGCCGGACGTCGTCAGTGACCTGCAGTTTCTGCTGGGCGACGTACTGCTCGCACTGCTGGCTGTTCGCATGCGCGGCAGGGACGGCGAACACGCTGCCGCCGACGGCGAGGGCCAGGCCGGCGAGGATGCTGGGGATACGAGCCGACGAACGCATGCGACACCTGCTCTCTCGGTCGGTCACGCGATCCGCGAGTGCGCCGGACCACGGGCGGGGGCGGCGCGGAGCAGGCACCCGGAGAGGCGACCGGCTCGACGCATCGGTCACCCTCGCCCTTCCGACGCTAGAGCAGGGCTCGGGCGCACGCACTTCAGACCGGGAGCACCGGCAGGGCTTCCCCAAGACACGCGCACGCCCGCCCCGGCCGCGGTGTGCGGCGGGACGGGCGCGACGGGAGGGACCAGCGTGGCTAGCAGGGGTCGATGTAGTAGATCTGGCTCCAGTTGACGCCACCGGGCGCTACGGACCAGGCGCCGTCGGTGTAGCTGCTCGCCCCGCCGGAGTAGATGAACCGTGCACGCGTACCCGAGGTCTGGTTGTTGATCCACGATCCAGTACTGGACCACGGTATGTACCGGACGTCACTGCAGGACCAGAGCATGATGGGCTGGCCCCCGTACCCGGGTTCCGGGTAGGCGCAGAAGTACTCGTACGGGCAGGCGACCGCCGCCTCGGCCGGTGCCGCCGCCAGGACCCCCGTACCCAGCGCCATCACCCCCGTGGCCGCCAGCGCCGCGAGCTTCGTGCGTAACGACGTACGAGACATCGCACTCTCCCCTGATCGGTAGGAGCGGGCTTCCCCCGCTGCACCGATACTCGGCAGCCGCCGCCCGGGGCGCGATGCTTTCGGCCGTCGCCGAAACGTTCAGCCCCCGCTGTGCAGCAGGTCCACGCCCAGCCCCGTCGCCGAGTGGAGGACCGCCTTGCCGTCCCGCCGGGTGGTGATCAGGCCGGCCGCGCGCAGGGTGCGGGTGTGCTCCGAGACCGAGGGCAGGCTGATGTCGAGGTCCCGGGCCAGTTCCGAGGTGGTGCGCTGCTGGACCAGCAGCTGGAGCACCGCCGCCCTGGTGCGGCCCAGCAGCGCGTCCAGCGCGCCCTCGGCCGGGCCCGGGGCGACCAGGGGCAGCGGGGTCAGCGCCGGGTACAACAGCAGGTACGCCCCCGCCGGGCCCGCCGGGCCCTCCGCGACCAGCGGGCGCCCCGTCCAGAACGGCGAGGGCATCAGCAGCAGCCCGCGCCCCGCCAGGTGCACCTCGTACGCCGGCTCACGGTCGACCTCGAAGGCCGTGCCCGCCCAGCCGGCCGCGGGGTGCGTGCTCGCGAGCGCCGCCTTGATGCCGTGGGCGGCCAGCAGCCGGGTGCGCCAGGCCACGTCCGCCTGGAAGGACTGCCGGATACGGCTCCAGTACGGGGCCACGAGCACCTCGTGTGCAGCCCGCAGCGCGCCGTCGAGCTGGTCCCACGCCTCGCGGTCCTGCCGCCACAGCGCGCGCAGCCAGGAAGCGGAGCCGGGGGCCCGGGCAGCCACCCGGACCAGTTCCTCGGGGCTGAGCCGGGAGCCCGCCTCCCGTACGGCGGCAAGCCCCTCCTCCAGGGTGCGCGCGTAAGGCTCGACGAACTGCGGGTTGTCTCCGTCCGGCCGCAGCAGCTCCAGCAGCGGCCGCACCCCGGCACCCGACAGCTCCCGGGCCGCGCGGCCCCGCCAGCGGCCGAAAACCGCCTGCTCATCGAGGCGCTGGCAGGCGACCAGTGCCATGGCCAGCTCCACCAGCGGCAGCGGTTCGCTCGCGAAAGTGACGTTGAACAGGTCCTCGGTCGTGAAGTGCACCCGCAGCATCGAGCTCGCCCCCGCCCCCGTCCGGAACTCAGGCGCTCCGGTCAGCCATACATACGGCGCATCGCGAAGTCGACCATCTGCTCGACCGCCTTCGCGTCGAAGACCATCCGGTGGTCGCCCTCCATGTCGAGGACGAAGCCGTACCCGGTCGGCAGGAGGTCGATGACCTCGGCGCCCGTGATCACGAAGTACTTGGACTCCTTGCCGGCGTACCGGCGCAGTTCCTTGAGCGTGGTGAACATCGGGATGACCGGCTGCTGCGTGTTGTGCAGCGCCAGGAACCCGGGGGTCTCGCCGCGCGGGCAGTAGACCTTCGAGCCGGCGAAAACCTGCTGGAAGTCCTCGGCGGACAGCGACCCGGTCGTGAAGGCGCGCACCGCGTCCGCGAGGGAGGGCGGCGAGGGCTCGGGGTACAGCGGCGGCTGCTGCCCGTAGCCCTGCGGCGGCTGCTGCGGGGCGTACTGCTGCTGCGCGCCCGGGTTCTGGTCGTAGCCGTACATGAGGCGAAGCCTACCGAGGCCGGGGGCGGCGGAGCCGCCGAGTTCCGGTCAGTGGGCCTTGAGGTTGGCCAGGAAGGGGGCCCAGGCCGCCGCCGAGACCACGAGGACGGGCCCGTCCTCGACCTTGGAGTCCCGCACGGGGACCAGCCCGGCGAGGCCGTCACCCACCTCGACGCAGAGCCCCTCGGACCCGTTGCTGTAGCGCAGGCCGCCACCGCGCAGCGACTGGCCGACGCCCTGGCGAAGGCACGCCCGTCACCCTGCGCGTCACCGGAAGGGCAACTCGTACGCGAGTCGAGCTCACCGACCCCGACGCCCGGGCGCAGCCCGTACCGCGGCAGGCGGCGGACGCCGACGAGTCCGGCCGGGGCCTCGCCCTGCCGGCCGCCGTATCGCTGCGCTGGGGCGTCGCTCAAGCAGCGCAGGGCAAAACTGTGTGGTGCGAGTTGCCGAGAGGGTCGTCACAGTCCCAGGGGTAAGGGTTGCGCCTTATTACCGGCGGGTAGCATCATGACGTTACCGATTGGTATGTACGAGGAACCTGTCTCCCCGAGCCTTAACGGAGCCGTCGCCATGGGGCACTACAAGTCGAATCTCCGCGACATCGAGTTCAACCTCTTCGAGGTGCTCGGCCGCGACAAGCTGTACGGCACCGGTCCGTTCGAGGAGATGGACTCCGAGACCGCCAAGGACGTCCTGTCCGAGATAGCCCGCCTCGCCGAGAACGAGCTCGCCGAGTCCTTCGCGGACGCCGACCGCAACCCGCCCGTCTTCGACCCGGAGACGAACACGGCGCCGGTCCCGGCCTCCTTCAAGAAGAGCTACAAGGCCTTCATGGACTCCGAGTACTGGCGCATGGGCATCCCGGAGGAGATCGGCGGCACCGTCTCCCCGCGCTCCCTCGTCTGGGCCTACGCGGAGCTGCTGCTCGGCTCGAACCCGGCCATCTGGATGTACTCCTCCGGCCCGGCCTTCGCCGGCGTCCTGCACGAGGAGGGCAACGAGGCGCAGAAGAAGATCGCGCAGATCGCGGTCGAGAAGCGCTGGGGCTCCACCATGGTCCTGACCGAGCCGGACGCCGGTTCGGACGTCGGCGCCGGCCGCACCAAGGCCGTGCAGCAGGAGGACGGCTCCTGGCACATCGAGGGCGTGAAGCGCTTCATCACGTCCGGCGAGCACGACATGGAGGAGAACATCCTCCACTACGTCCTCGCGCGCCCCGAGGGCCACGGCCCGGGCACCAAGGGCCTGTCGCTCTTCCTCGTCCCGAAGTTCCACTTCGACTGGGAGACCGGCGAGCTGGGCGAGCGCAACGGCGTCTACGCGACGAACGTCGAGCACAAGATGGGCCTCAAAGCCTCCAACACGTGCGAGATGACCTTCGGCGACAAGCACCCCGCCAAGGGCTGGCTGATCGGCGACAAGCACGACGGCATCCGCCAGATGTTCATGATCATCGAGTTCGCCCGCATGATGGTCGGCACGAAGGCCATCGCGACGCTCTCGACCGGCTACCTGAACGCGCTGGAGTACGCCAAGGAGCGCGTGCAGGGTCCGGACCTGGCCAACTTCATGGACAAGACCGCGCCCAAGGTCACCATCACGCACCACCCCGACGTGCGCCGCTCGCTCATGACGCAGAAGGCGTACGCCGAGGGCATGCGCGCCCTGGTCCTGTACACCGCCTCCGTCCAGGACGAGATCCAGCTCAAGCAGGCGGCGGGCGAGGACGCCTCCTCGCTGATCGGCCTCAACGACCTGCTCCTGCCGATCGTGAAGGGCTACGGCTCGGAGCGGTCCTACGAGCAGCTCGCCCAGTCCCTGCAGACCTTCGGCGGCTCCGGCTACCTGCAGGAGTACCCGATCGAGCAGTACATCCGCGACGCCAAGATCGACACCCTCTACGAGGGCACCACCGCGATCCAGGGCCAGGACTTCTTCTTCCGGAAGATCGTCCGCGACCAGGGCGCCTCCCTGAACGTCCTCTCCGAGACGATCAAGAAGTTCCTGGCCGAGGCCGTCGGCGGCGAGGAGCTCGCCCCGGCGCGCGACGCGCTGGCCAAGGCCGCCGTGGACCTGGAGGCCATCGTCGGCCAGATGATCGTCGACCTCACCGCCACCGGCGAGGACGTCAAGAACATCTACAAGGTCGGCCAGAACACCACCCGCCTGCTGATGGTCTCGGGCGACGTCGTCGTCGGATACCTGCTGCTCAAGGGTGCCGCCGTGGCCGCCGAGAAGCTGGCGACCGCCTCCGCGAAGGACGTCCCCTTCTACACCGGCAAGATCGCCGCCGCGAAGTTCTTCGCGGCCCAGGTCCTGCCCGGCGTCTCCGTCCAGCGCGCGCTGGCCGAGGCCGTCGACAACACCCTGATGGACCTCGACGAGGCCGCCTTCTAGGCTGCGCCGCCCCGCAGGTCACACGCACGCGGTGCGGGTGCGGCGGCCGGGCCCTCCACACTGAGGCCCGGCCGCCCGCACGCCCGGGGCCGGGCGGGCGCGGGCACCGGTCGTGCGACCCGGTGCCCGCACCCACCCCCCTCAAGCGCGGCACAGCGCAGCGCACCCGCCCTGGTCTGCGGCTTTCCCCGATGTCAGCCGTCCATGGGACGCTCATACGCATGAGTCCACAGGATCAGCACGGCAGCAGGGGGTACTCCGTCCCCACCGGGCGGCCGTACGCCCTCAAGGAGCTGCAGGCGAGCCTGGGCAGCCTCGGCGACCACCTGCGCGAGCTGTACGACGGCGCCCACCCCGCCGAGTACGACGCCATCGCCGACGCGCTCTACGTGGCCTTCCAGACCGCCGCCGGCCTGGCCCCCGCCAGGAGCTACACCGGCTGCCCCGAGCACCCCAACGGCGCCCTCGACCCCGAGGCCCCCGACGGCTGGGGCCGCTGCCTCATCTGCAACGACCGGCGCCGCCTCGGGCAACGCCTGCACGGCGCCCGCCCGGCCGCCCCCGCCGCGGTCGAGCAGCGCCGCCTCGGCTACCCGGTGCCCGAGGGCCCGTACACCCTCCAGCTGCTGCGCCAGTACCTGCGCACCGTCGAGGACCAGCGCTTCCACCTGGGCCTGTCCTCTCCCGCCGACGAGTTCGTACGCATCGCGGACGACCTCCACCGCGCCTTCATGGTCGCCCGCGAACTGTCCCGCCCCCGCAACGCCTCGGGCTGCTCCGAGCACCCCGGAGCCCCCATCGACCCCGACGCACCCCCCGGCGAGGCCTGTATCTTCTGCGCCGGACGCAAGAGACGCGCGCAGCGCTCCGCGCAGACCCCGGAGATGCTCCCGCGCATCCGCCGCGGCGAGCGCAGACAGCTCCAGCGCCGCTTCGAGCGCCCGCCGGGCTGAGACGCACGCACCGGGACCGCAGACCACACGCCCCGCGGCCCCTGGCTCTCGGCTATCCGCCGCAGTCCGGCCATGGCGTACACAACCGTCGTTAAGGTGACACACATGAGCTCTCCCGCCCGCTTCGACCGCGGCCACACCGACGACCTGATGACCTTCCTGACGGCCAGTCCGTCGCCGTACCACGCCGTGGCCAACGCGGCCGAGCGGCTGGAGAAGGCAGGCTTCAGGCAGTTGTCGGAAACGGACGCCTGGGACGCGGGCACCGGGGGCAAGTTCGTGCTCCGCGGCGGCGCGCTCATCGCCTGGTACGTCCCGGAGGGCGCGGCCGCGCACACCCCGTTCCGCATCATCGGCGCGCACACCGACTCCCCCAACCTGCGGGTCAAGCCGCTGCCGGACACCGGCTCCCAGGGCTGGCGGCAGATCGCCGTCGAGATCTACGGCGGCACCCTGCTCAACACCTGGCTGGACCGGGACCTCGGCCTCGCCGGCCGGCTGACCCTGCGCGACGGCACCGAGCGCCTCGTCAACGTGGACCGCGCACTGCTGCGCGTGCCCCAACTCGCCGTGCACCTGGACCGGTCGGTCAACACCGACGGGCTCAAGCTCGACAAGCAGCGCCACATGCAGCCGATCTGGGGCCTCGGCGACGTCCAGGAGGGCGACCTGATCGCCTTCCTGGAGGAGGAAGAGGGCCTGCCGCAGGGCTCGGTGGCCGGCTGGGACCTGATGGTCCACTCCATCGAGCCGCCCGCCTACCTCGGCCGCGACCGCGAACTGCTGGCCGGCCCGCGCATGGACAACCTGCTGTCGGTGCACGCGGGCGTCGCGGCGCTGGCGGCGGTCTCCACCGGCGCCAAGCTCGACCACATCCCGGTCCTCGCCGCCTTCGACCACGAGGAGAACGGCTCCCAGTCGGACACCGGCGCGGACGGCCCGCTCCTCGGCAACGTGCTGGAACGTTCAGTCTTCTCGCGCGGCGGCACCTACGAGGACCGCGCCCGCGCCTTCGCCGGCACCATCTGCCTCTCCTCGGACACCGGCCACGCCGTGCACCCCAACTACGGTGAGCGGCACGACCCCACGCACCACCCGCGCGCCAACGGCGGCCCGATCCTGAAGGTCAACGTCAACCAGCGGTACGCGACGGACGGCAGCGGGCGCGCGGTGTTCGCGAGCGCCTGCGAGCGGGCCGGCGTGCCGTGGCAGACCTTCGTCTCCAACAACTCGATGCCCTGCGGCACGACGATCGGCCCGATCACGGCCGCCCGCCACGGCATCCAGACCGTGGACATCGGCGTCGCGATCCTCTCGATGCACAGCGCCCGCGAACTGTGCGGCGCCGACGACCCGTACCTCCTCGCCAACGCCCTGGTGGCCTTCCTGGAGGCCTGAGCCCCCAGGAAGGCGGCGACGCTCTACTCCTCCTCGTCCATCCCGGCGAGGACGAGGGGCAGCCGGCCGGCCCCGTCCGCGGTCACGCGGACGGGCACGCCCCAGTCCTGCTGGTGGACGTGGCAGGCCGGGTACTCGTTGGAAGGGTCGTCGTCGCAGGACGCGGCCATCGCGGAGACGTGCAGCACGCCCTCGGTGACGCCGTCCGCGAGGACCAGCTCGCGGAACAGGTCGGTACCCGCGCCCTCGCCGGCGGCGAGCAGCTCCGGCGGGGTCGAGGAGACCAGCAGCCGCGTGGAGGGCCCGTAGCGGGTGTCGAGCTTCTGCCCGCTGGGCGCCTGGAAGACCACGTCGAGCCGGAGCGTGCCGGGGGCCACCTCGGTGGCGGCCCGCTGCGTACGGTGGGCGACCGCGTCCACCCGTACGGCCTCCTCCGGGAGCCGCAGCCGGGTCAGCCGGTGCCGGGCGGACTCCACGACCACGATGTCCCCGCCGACGAGCACGGCGTCGCTCGGCTCGCGCAGATCGGTGGCGAGGGTCGACACCTGCCCGGTGGCGGGGTCGTAGCGCCGCAGCGCGTGGTTGTACGTGTCGCACACCGCGACCGACCCGTCGGGCAGGGCCGTCACCCCGAGCGGGTGCTGGAGCAGCGCCTGGCCGGCGTCCCCGTCCCGGTGCCCGAAGTCGAACAGGCCCGTACCGACGGCGGATTCGACGACGTACCCCTCCGTCGTGTCCGTCACGTACCGCAGGGCGCTGGTCTCGGAGTCGGCGATCCACAGCCGGTCCCCGGCCGCGGCGAGCCCGGACGGCTGCGCGAACCAGGCCTCGGCGACGGGCCCGTCGTGCAGTCCCTCGTTGGTGGTACCGGCGGCGACGCCGACGGTCCCCTCCTCCGGATCCCAGGTCCACAGCTGGTGCACGCCCGCCATCGCGATCCACACCTTGCCCTGCCACCAGGCCACGTCCCACGGCGAGGACAGGTCGACCTCCAGGGCCGGACCGGAGGTGGGCGAGCCCTGCCACCACTGCCGCCCGGTCCCGGCGACGGTCTCGACGGCGCCGGTCTCCAGGTCGAGGACGCGCAGCGCGTGGTTCACGGTGTCGGCGACCACGACCCGACCGTCCGGCAGCAGCGCAAGGCCCTGCGGCTCGCTGAAGCTCTCCGCCGTGAATCCGCGGCTCCCGCTGCCGATGCGCCGTACGACGCTCTCCCCGTCGGCGGCCAGCTCGACGAGCTGGTGCCGCGTCGAGTCCGAGACCAGGAAGTTGCCGCTGGGCAGCAGCAGCGCCTTGCCGGGGAACCGCAGGTCGCTCGCGACCGGCTCGGGCGCCACGTACGGCCCGTCCCCGCGCCGCAGCGTCCCCTTGGCCTCGTGCTCGGCCTCCAGCTCCACCACCAGCCGCTCGATGGCGTGCGCGTGCCCCTCGCCGGCGTGCTGGGCGACGATGTACCCCTCGGGGTCGATCACCACGAGCGTGGGCCAGGCGCGGACGGCGTACTGCTTCCAGGTGGCGAGCTCGGGGTCGTCGAGGACGGGGTGGTGCACCTCGTACCGCTCGACGGCATCGACGACTGCGGCGTGCTCGGCCTCGTGCACGAACTTCGGCGAGTGCACGCCGATGATCACGACGGTGTCGCGGTGCTTCTCCTCCAGCTCGCGCAGCTCGTCGAGGACGTGCAGGCAGTTGATGCAGCAGAACGTCCAAAAATCCACAACAACGCACTTACCTCGCAGGTCGGCGAGGGTGAGCTCTTTGCCGCCGGTGTTCAGCCATCCACCCTTGCCGATCAGCTCGGGGGCACGGACACGGGCACGGCGGGGCGCGGGCGCGGGGGTGGGCGCCGGGGCAGCATCGTTCATGTTTCAAGCTTGCCATCCGCGCGTGAACCGCCCGTCACGCCCGTACGACAATGCCCGCATGGCTGAAGCAGCGACCGATCTGGGCTTTGTGACCGCACCGTCCGGGGTGCTCGTGCTCGGCATGGCCGGGTGGATCGACTTCTGGCAGGAGACGGACCAGCCGCTGTCCGTCCGAGCGGCGGACGCGGCACGGGCCGGGGGCGGCCATCTCCTGGAGGACGAGGCCGAGGCCGTCGCCGTGGCGGCCGCCGCCGACCGGCCGCTGGCGGTACGGGCGACCGTGCAGCCGTCACCCTTCGACGGGGCGCCGACCATCGGGGTGCTGGAGGTCGGCCTCGGGCTGCCGTGGGCCGGAGGTCCCGAGCTGGCGATCGGGGATCTTCCGGTGGACCGCTGCGGGATGGTGCTGGGCGACGCCCGCGCCCTGGATTCCTTCACCGGGTTGGGCGGCGGCGGGGCGCGCAGCGGCCTGGCGGACGTCAGGTACTGGGGACTTCACGTGGAGGCCGCCTGCGCGGAGTTCGGCGGCACGCCGGTCGGGCGGGCGGCCTACCAGGGCGGGCCGCGGGGATGGCGGGATCTGCCGCTGGCGCAGGCGCGGGAGCTCGCGGACCGGCTCGTGGCATGGGTCGACGGACACGATCGGGGTCGGGGCCTGGTGGTCTCGGTGGACGAGCACACCGACTACCACCTCGTCCACCGGGCCGGGCAGGACCACGAGCTGCTCGCGGGGGTGGTCGAAGTCGCCGGGTGCCCGGTGCTCGGCATCGACTGGGATCCCGGCGACCACTCCGTGCGGCACGCCGGTGAGCGGGACTTCGGGCAGGTGTACCCGGTCACCCTGGGCGGCGATGCGGCGGGCCAGGCCGTGCTGCGCTGGACGATCCCCCCGTACGAGGACGACGGCGAACGCTGAGGCGCCCCCATGTGGATCACTTCGGATAGCGTGCGTGCACGTGACAGCCACCACGCCTCCGAACGGGCGCATATTCGACGCCCTGAACGCCACCGCCGTCCAGAGCACGGCCGAGTTGAGCGAGCTGTACGAAGAGCCCAGCGAGCTGGTCCGCCGCAAGGCCGTGGACCGGATCCACGACGTGGCCCGCGCGGTCATCGGGCGGTCGTCCCTGGTGTTCGTCGCCAGCGCCGGCGCCGACGGGACCTGCGACGTGACTCCCCGGGGCGGGCCGCCCGGGTTCGTGGCCGTGCTGGACGAGTTCACCCTCGCCATCCCCGACGCCACCGGCAACAAGCGGCTCGACAGCAGCCGCAACATCGTGGAGACCGGCCGCGCCGGCCTGATCTTCCTGATCCCCGGCCGCACCACCACGCTGCGGGTGAACGGCAAGGCCTGCGTCTCCGCGGATCCGCAGTTGCTGGCCCAGCTGACCCCCGTCGGCAAGCCCCCGCGCACCGCGATCGTGGTGGAGGTCGAGGAGGCCTACCAGCACTGCCCGAAGGCGCTCCTGCGCGGCAGTGCCTGGAAGCCCGAGGAGTGGCTCGCGCAGGACGCCGTCCCGAGCTCCGCGGAGGTCACCCTCTCCCATCTGGGCCTGCCCGGACTGACCATCGAGGAGATCCGGCAGAGCGAGCGGGAGTCGCTCCTGTACCGCTACGAGTGACGGTCCTCCCCGCGCACCCGTTCGGGTGACGACGGGCGGAGGGGGCACGTGGGAGTCTGGATCCAGGCAGCGAAGGAGGCGTCCGGCATGACCACCACCGCGCACGACTACGGCGAGGGCATCGAACCAGAGCGTGCGCTGAAGTACGCCATCCAGCACATGCAGGGTGACCGTGTCGAGATCATCGAAGGCGTGATCCAAGGGGGCGGGGACGCCGTGACACCTCCGACGTGGGACCACGAGCATGCCGCGGAACAGGTCCGGTACCAGATCTATCCCCGCGTCCGGGAGCTCGGGTGCGTCACCGGGTCCGGCAACCTGGACCTCCCCCGGTCCGCGAACTGGTACGTGCCGGACATCGCTGTCGTCCCCGAAGAGCTCGCCAAAGGCGGCGACACGCTGGTGCCCGAACAGACCCTGCTCGTCGTCGAGGTGACCTCCGAGTCCAATGCCGAGACCGACCGTCTCGTCAAGCGCAAGCGGTACGCCGAGTACGGCGCACCCCTCTACCTGCTGGTCGACCGCATGGACAAGACCGTCACCCTGTTCGCCGAGCCCGGGCGGCTCGGCTATACGAAGGTCGACGGGCCGCACGCCTTCGGGACGCCGGTGCGGCTGCCCGAGCCGTTCGGGATCGACCTCGACACCAGCAGGCTCTAGTCGAAGAGGGCGCTCAGCTTGGGCAGGCGGGCCGCGGTTTCCTCCGTGTCGTCGAAGTCGAAGTCCCAGGACGGGTCCAGCGGCGGGTAGCCGATCGTGAAGGAGTCGGCGGGCAGTTCGCGGCCTGTGGCGGACTCGTAGGCGGTCCAGGCGATCGAGAGGGCGTCCTCGTCCCACAGCTCCAGGCCCTCCGCCGCGGCCTCGCGCACCGCGGGGTGGGCGGAGAGGGAGTCCGGGTCGGCCAGGGCCGCCTCGTAGGCCGCCTGCCCCTGCGTGAGGAGCCAGCCGCGGAAGTAGTCGAAGCCGTCGTCCGAGCAGCCGCCGTTGATCACGTAGGCCGCGGCCCAGAGCGGGGCGCTGTACGACTCGGACAGCAGGTCCCACAGGACCTGCTGGGCCGCCGCTATCTCCGGCTCCGGGTGAGCGGCGAGGAGTTCCGCCGCGCGCTGCGCCACTTCGTCCGGCGACGAAGCCTCCGCGCGGGCCGATTCGATCAGCTTCCAGAACGTCTGCTTGTCCATGGGGAAAGCGTGGCAGCCGGGTCTGACATCAGGCCGTGGTGGAGCCGAGGAAGGAGTGCAGGGATCTGGTGAGGGCCGCCACGAAGGCGTCCTGGACGTCGGGCGCGACGAGGTCCAGGGAGAGGTACGGGTTCAGGTCCTCCAGCTCCACGAGCAGGAGTTCGCCGGAGGGGGCGCGGCAGGCGTCCACGCGCTGGATGCCGTGGACGAGGGTGTTCCACTCGACGAAGGCGCGGGCGAAGGCCAGGTCGGCCGCGGTGGGTTCGTAGGGGACGAGGTCCCAGCGGCGGGCCGGGTCGGGGGCGTACAGGGCGTACTGGAAGGCGTCGTCGACGAAGTAGAAGGACACCTCGTACGTGAAGTCGATGCGGGGCTGGATGAGGACCGATCCCGCCGGGCCCTGCGGGTCAGCGGTGAAGGTGAGGCCTATGGAGTCGGCGCCCTGCTTGGGCTTGACCACGTACGCGGGGACCTGCGGGAGCTCGGAGAGCCGGGCCGGGTCGTCGACGGTCGGGATGACCGGGTACCCGGCCGCGGTGAGGTCGAGGAGGTACTGCTTGCCCGCCGTGTCGGCGCGGCCGGTGAGCGGGTTGTAGACGCGGGTCCCGGCGGCGAGGGCGGCCGCGCGGAAGGAGTCGTAGGCCTGCTGGTAGTGCAGGACGGGCCCGCTGTTGCGGACGACCACCGCGTCGAAGCCCAGGGGCGCGAGCGCCTCCGCGTCGGCCGGATGGCACAGGGCGAGTTCGAAGCCGGCGGCCCGCAGCCGGGAGGTGAGGAGGATGTCCTCGTCGCAGTAGCGGCGGCCGCGCGACGGGTACGCCAGGTCGGTCACGTAGAGGAGAGGCATGGCGGCAACCTATCGCGGGCACGGATCAGCGCATGAAATACCTCGTATGGGACAAAATGCCGGCCATCCGGGCGAACTGTCACGATCAGTCCCAGTACAGCCGTCGAGGCCGAGCGGACGGTTCGGCTGCTCGGCCTCGATGAACGTTTCGAGTCGGCGATTCGCCATGAAAGTAAACTAGATGTGCATGTGAAGACATAATGTATCGCTTTCCAGATATGGGGCATGCCGACAGCAAATCATCGGCACAGTATCGGGCGTGAAGGCAGATGCGGGCCGCAAGTATCGCGCATACCCCACAGGTGATCAGGGCCAGGTCCTGACTGGGTGGGGGCATACGGCACGCGCTCTGTGGAATGTGGCTCTCGAGCAGCGCGTGTACCTGTGGGAGCAGCGTCGGTACAGCCTGCGGTCAGGCGAGCAGTGCAAGCAGCTCACCGCTGCCCGCACCGAACTGGACTGGATCGGCGACCTTCCGGCTCAGACAGGTCAGCAGATCCTGCGCAGCCTCGACCATGCGTATGACAATTTCTGGAACCCCGAGCATCCGGCCCGATTTCCGGCGCGGAAGAAGCGCGGCCATCGCCTGTCTATTCCGTTTCCAGGGCAGGCGGTTGAGGTCCGGAAGTTGAACCGGCATTGGGCTGAGGTCCGTCTGCCGAAACTCGGCTGGCTACGGTTCAGACTCTCCCGCGCCATCGGGGGCACAATCCGCAACGCCACCTTGTCCCGAGACGGCAACGGCTGGCACATCTCCTTCGGTGTCCACACCGGCCGCAAGCCGGACGCACCGAACGGGTACGCCACGTGCGGGGTGGACTTCGGGGTCGCCGCGTCCGCGTTCGTGTCCACCGAGACCACACCCCGCCTCATGCCCCCGTCACTGACCACCAAAGAGAAGAAGCGACTCAAGGCGCTGGAGCAGCGCAAGGCCCGCCAGATCACCTACGCGAAGAAACACGGCGGTGGGAAGTACGGCCGCCGCCTGCGCACGACGATCGCCCAGATCGCAAGCCTCACCACCCGCCGGGGCAACCGGCGCCGGGACTTCACGCACAAGCTCACCACCGACCTCGCCAAAAGCCACGGCCTGATCGGTATCGAGGACCTGCGTGTGAAGAATATGACCAAGTCCGCGAAGGGCACCACCAAGGTCCCGGGGAAGAACGTCCGGGCGAAGGCTGGGCTTAACCGGTCGATCCTCGACAACACCCCGGGCGAACGGCGGCGACAGCTTGAGTACAAGGCCCGCATGTACGGGTCCGTACTCGTCGCCGTCCCGCCGTTCCATACCTCTCAGACCTGCGCCGCCTGCGGCCAGGTCGATCCCGAGTCCCGCAAGGGATGCGGTCGGCTGTTCGCCTGCACCCGGTGCGGGCATGAGGATGATGCCGACCACAATGCCTCGGTGGAGATCGAGGCCCGAACCCGCCGGACGGGTGGCTCGGAGATCAACAGCACGCGCAGCATCCCCAGGGTGCGAGTCCCGGCCACCAGCCGGCGGCGGATGCGTGAAGCCCCTAAGCCCGCCCACGCGAGCTGAAGGGAATCCCCGTGCAATAACGCGGGGAGGATCGTCAATGGATCGAGGACGAGGACGGGCGCCACGCCTTCCTCGTCGGCGGCAAGGCGCTGTGGTTCCGGGGAGAAGGAGCAGGAGGAGGCCGACTGATCGAGGTTTCTCCGGGATCCGACGGTGCCCGCCCTATCGAACCGCCTACGCCGTCCAGATCTAGCGCGGCGCCCGCAGTCCCAGTACGCGGTCCTTCAGGGCCGGGAACTGGGCGCGGGTCTCGGCGACCTTCGCCGGGTCGAGGTCCACCGTGAGGACGTCCTCGCCGGGGCCCGCCTCGGCCAGCACCTCGCCCCACGGGTCGACGACCAGGCTGTGCCCGGACTGTTCGACGCCCGCGTGGGTGCCGGCCAGGGCGCAGGCCAGGACGTACGACTGGTCCTCGACGGCGCGCGCCCGGTTCAGCAGGGTCCAGTGCGCGCGGCGGCGGGCGGGCCAGCCCGCCGCGACGACCATCGTCGTGGCGCCGGCGTCGACCAGGCCGCGGAAGAGTTCCGGGAAGCGCAGGTCGTAGCAGGTGGCGATGCCGAGGGTCTGTTCCGGCAGCTCCACCGTGGTGAGGGAGTCCCCGGCGGTCATCAGCACCGCCTCGCCCTGGTCGAAGCCGAACCGGTGGATCTTGCGGTAGGTGGCGGCCAGCTCGCCCTCCGGGGAGAGGACGAGGGCGGTGTTGTAGAGCGACCCGTCGCCGGCGCGCTCGACGATCGAGCCCGCGTGCAGCCAGACCCCGGCGTCGCGGGCTGCCTTGGACATCGCCTCGAAGGTGGGGCCGTCCAGGGGTTCGGCCTCGGTCTCGAAGAGTTCGTAGGCGAAGGCCCCGACCGTCCACAGTTCGGGCAGGACGACAAGATCGGACCCGGCCTGTTCCCGTACGAGATCGGCCACCCGGGCACGTCGGGAAGACACCGACTCGCCCTCGTTCACTGCGATTTGGATCAGCGAGGCGCGCACACTACCACCGTTCTGGCGTTCAAGCCGTCAACTCGGGCCTACGATCGTCACACGAAAGCACTGCCGGGGTGCTCACCGGCAGCGTAGTTTTGGAAAGCGAGCCACTGCTTCCGAACGCGCCACTGATCAGCACCGCGAGGGGTCCCGTTGACCGTCCATCCGCATCCCAGCCTCCAGCCCTATGCCGACGCGTGGACGCATTCCATCGAGGCGATATCCGAGCTGGTCCTCCCCCTGTCGGAGGGCGACTGGAACCGGGCGACGCCGTGCCCGGGCTGGTCGGTCCGTGACGTCGTGTCACACATCATCGGCATCGAATGCGAGCAGCTCGGGGACCCCCGGCCGATCCACACCGTGGCGCGGGACCTGCGCCACGTGGTGGACGAGTTCAGCCGGTACATGGAGGTGCAGGTGGACGTGCGCCGCCACCACACCGCCCCGGAGATGACCTCGGAGCTGGAGTACACCGTCATCCGCCGCTCGCGCCAGCTGCGCAACGAGAAGCGGGATCCGGACACGCTGGTGCGGGGGCCGCTCGGCGACCAGGTGACGCTGGAGCACGCGCTGCGGCTGCGCGCCTTCGACGTGTGGATCCACGAGCAGGACCTGCGGGCGGCGCTGGGCGCGCCGGGCAACTGGGACTCGCCCGGCGCGTACGTGGCGCGGGACATCCTCCTGGCCGGGCTGCCGAAGGTGGTCGCGAAGCTGGCGGGGGCCCCGGCGCACTCCGCGGTGGTCATCGACGTGCACGGCCCGCTGGAGTTCATGCGGACCGTGCGCGTCGACGCGGAGGGCCGCGGGACGCTCGACAAGTCGCCGTCGCTGGGCCCCGCGGTCACGCTCACCCTGGACTGGGAGACGTACGTCCGCCTCGCGGCGGGCCGCGTCCGGCCGCGGACCGTCGCGGACCGGGTGAAGGTCGAGGGCGACCCGGAGCTGGCGGACGCGATCCTGGCGAACTTCGCCGTGACGCCGTGACGCCGACGCGATGACGCCGTGACGCCGTAGCGGGGGCCTGTCACCGGCCGCCGTCGCCGCGACGGCGGCCGGACAGCCGGCGCCGGGCCCAGGCGGCGCCGGTCACGGCGAGGGCGGCGGCCAGCGCGCCGAGGAACTCCGGTACGGCGGCCAGCAGCAGGCGCCCGGCGAGCTCTGCGAGGTGCATGTCGGTCTCCTTCACGGGAACGGCCGTGCGTGGCCGTGAAGGAGACGATGGGCCGCGCCCGCCCGGTCCCCAACCGGTCCCGGGGCGCCCTGGGACACCCTGGGACGGCATGGGCCGGCCCGCAGGCCGGCGCCCCGGGCCGTACGGAATCCGGCACGCGTCCCGGGACCGCCGGGGACGCCGGGGGCGGCGCGGCCCGGCGGCCGGCTCAGGCCAGGGCGCGCCCCGGTTCGGGTTCGGCCGGGGCCGTGCGGGGGGCCGGCGGCTGGGCCGGGAGCGCCGCGCGGGCGCGTTCGCGTTCGCGTTCGCGTTCGCGCGCCAGGGCGCGTCCCCGCAGCCGCAGGATCTGGCTGATGCCCAGCGCCTCCAGCACGAACACCGTCGAGAAGGCGATGCGGTAGTCGTCCCCGGTGGCGTCCAGCAGGATGCCCACCGCCAGCAGTGTCGTCATGGAGCCGATGAAACCGCCCATGTTGGTGATCCCTGAGGCCGTGCCCTGACGCTCCGGCGGATTGGCCGGGCGGGCGAAGTCGAAGCCGATCATCGACGCGGGACCGCAGCCCCCCAGCACCACGCACAGGGTGATCAGCAGCCACATCGGCGCCCGGTCCCCCGGGTAGGCCAGGACCGACCCCCACAGCAGGGCGGTGACCCCGACGGTGCCCAGCGCGAGCGGGATCCGCGAGGACTGGCGGCGGCCGATGATCTGGCCGTAGACCAGCCCGAGGGCCATGTTCGAGGCGACCACCAGGGTCAGCAGCCCGCCCGCGGTGGTCCGCGACAGCCCCTGCGCCTCGACCAGGAACGGCATGCCCCACAGCAGCAGGAACACCATCGCCGGGAACTGCGTCGTGAAGTGCACCCACAGCCCGATCCGGGTGCCGGGCTCGCTCCACGACTCCTTGATCTGGCGGCGTACGAACCCGCGCGCGCCCCGCGCCGCGGCCGCCGGCGGCTCGTGCCCCTCGGGGTGGTCCCGCAGGAACAGCACCAGCGGCACCAGGACGACCAGCCCCGCCGCCGCGCTGCCCGCGAAGGCCGCCGTCCAGCCGACCCCGTGCAGGACGGGCGCGAGGACGAGGGTGGAGACGAGGTTGCCGGCCATCCCGACCAGTCCGGCGAGCTGCGCCATCAGCGGCCCGCGGCGGGCCGGGAACCAGCGGGTGCCGAGCCGCAGCACGGATATGAACGTCATCGCGTCGCCGCAGCCCAGCAGCGCGCGGGCGGCGAGCGCCATCCCGTACGAGGGCGAGAGCGCGAAGCCGAGCTGTCCGACGGTGAAGAGCACCGCGCCCAGCGTCAGCACCTTCTTGGTGCCGAGCCGGTCCACCATCAGCCCGACCGGGACCTGCATGCCCGCGTAGACGAGGAGCTGGAGCAGCGAGAACGCGGACAGCGCGGAGGCGTTGACGTGGAAGCGGTCCGCCGCTTCGAGGCCGGCCACGCCCAGGCTGGTCCGGAAGATCACGGCGACGAAGTAGACGGCGACGCCGATGCACCAGACGGCGACGGCCCTGCGCCCGCCCGGGGGGTCCTTGATCACGGAGGCGGCGGTCACCGGCCCGTCCCCCGCACCAGCGCGTCGACCCGCCCGATGTGCCCGCGGACGGCCGCCGCGGCCGTGTCCGCGTCCCCGGCGCGCAGCGCGTCCAGGATCTCGGTGTGCTCGGAGAGGGTCCGCTCCAGCCGGTCGGGGTGCGCGTGCAGCAGGGCGACGCCCATCCGCAGCTGCCGGTCGCGGAGTTGGTCGTAGAGCCGGATGAGGATCTGGTTGCCGGTGGCGCGCACGATCTCGGCGTGGAAGGCCCGGTCGGCGGCCATCATCGCGGGGAGGGCGCCCTCGGCGGCGTGCCGGCGCTGCTCCTCGATCAGCGCGGCCAGCCGGTCCAGCAGGCCCGGTGGCGCGGGGACGGCTCGTCGTACGGTGAACTCCTCGACGAGCAGCCGGGTTTCGAGTACGTCGTTGATCTCCTGCGCGGAGACGGGCAGGACCAGCGCGCCCTTCTTCGGGTAGAGCTTCAGCAGCCCCTCGGTCTCCAGCCGCAGCAGCGCCTCGCGCACCGGCGTGCGGGACACGCCCACGGCCTCGGCGAGTTCGCCCTCGGTGAGGAGGGTGCCGCCTTCGTAGCGGCGGTCGAGGACACCCTGCTTGACGTGCTGGTAGACGCGTTCGGCGGCGGTCGGAGCGCTTGTGACGCTGATGGCGGCTGGCATGCGCACAGCATAGATACAACAGGGGTGCAAGCCGGGCGGTGTCCAGGATGCGGACGCCGCGCGCCCACTGCTGCATCGAAGGGTGTACCCCGGCTTCGTCCACCGGCAGGACGTACAAAACCCCGCGCGCCGGGACGCTGGAGGCATGGCCGACACACTCACCGCCGGCGCGGCCCGCGCGACCGCCGCCCGGCTGCCGCTCCTCGACGTCCTGCGGGGCGCCGCCGTCCTCGGCACGCTCATGACCAACGTCTGGATCTTCGCCTCCCCCGGCTCGGAGTGGAGCGTGCTCCAGGGCGGGCTCACCGCCCCCGAGCCGGTCGCCGACCCCTCCCCCGCGACCATCGCGGAGGCCGTCTTCCGCTTCCTGGCCGACGGGAAGTTCCTGGCGCTGCTCACGATCCTGTTCGGTGTGGGCCTGGCCATCCAGTACGACTCCGCCGCGCGCCGGGGCGACCCCTGGCCGGGGCGCTACCCGCGCCGGGCCGCCTTCCTCTTCCTGGAGGGGACCCTCCACTTCTTCCTCGTCTTCGCCTGGGACGTGCTGATGGGGTACGCCGTCACCGCGCTCCTCGTCGCCTGGCTGCTGGCCCGCTCGGAGCGCGTGCGGCGGGTGGCCCTGTGGACGGCCGCCGGGGTGCACCTGGCGCTGGTCGCCCTGGTGACGCTGGGGGCCCTGGCCGAGGCCGACGCCGGCCCGGAGGCCCCCGACCCGGAGGCCGTGCGGCTCTACGCCGACGGCGGCTACGGCGCCCAGATCGCGTTCCGGCTCGGCCACTTCGCCGCCCTGCGCATCGAGCCCGTCTTCTCCTTCGGGCTGCTGGTGTTCCTCTTCCTCCTCGGGGTCCGGCTCCACCGCGCCGGCGCCTTCACCCCGACCGCCGCCGGGCGGCGCATCCGCGTCCGGATGGCCGCCTGGGGGCTCGGGCTCGGCCTGCCGCTCGGCGCCGCCGCCGCGCTCGGCGGCCCGGACCTCTTCGTCCTGGGCCGCTACGGCATCGCCCCGCTGGTCGCCGTCGGCTACATCGGCCTGATCGGCACCGTCCTCGACCGCTTCGCGGTGCCCGGTGCGAAGGCCCTCGGCTCCGTCGGCCGCACCGCCCTGTCCTGCTACGTCGCCCAGAACCTGATCTGCATGCTGCTCTGCTACGGCATCGGCCTGGGCCTCGCCGAGCACTTCGGCGGGAGCGGGCCGTGGTGGGTGATGGGCCTGTGGGCGGCCGTGTCCCTCGTACTGGCGGTGGCGTCGGGACGGTGGCTGCGCCGCTTCGAGCGCGGCCCGCTGGAATCCGTACAGCACTGGGCGCTGCTCAGGACAGGGCGTCCTCGTCCGTCTCGAAGTGGAACACCTTCGCGATGATCCGCCACTGCCCGTCCACCCGCAGCAGGGTCAGGAAGTCGGTGTACAGCCGGGGGCCGATCGCGCATTCCACCCGGGCCAGCGCGGTCACCGGCCCGGCGAACTCGACCGAGACGATCCGGTCCCGGCGGGTCTCCCCCCGGGCGGAGGGGGGTTCCCTGCGCGCGACGACCGGCAGGTACTCGTCCATCCCGAGCCGCAGCAGGGGCCCTTCGGTGGCGGTGGCGTAGACGGCCTCAGGGTGGAAGACCCGGCCCAGCAGCTCCGTATCGCAGTGGTAGAGCCCGTCGAAGTAGTCGGCGAGGACGGAACGGACCGCTTGGTCGGACATGGGGAGACCTCCGGGACTCGGCTGGTGGTTGTCGCTCACCCACGAACCTAGGAGCGCCCGGCTCCCGGCACCACGACGAAGATCGAAGCGATCCATAACGGGCGCCAATGGGAGCTCAGCCGGCAGTGACCGCCACCTCCAGCACGAACTCGTCGTACGGCGCCTCCTGCGGGTACGGCGGCCGGACCTGCGCGAAGCGGATGCGGGCCCGCCCTCCCGGGCAGTGCGCGCGGACCACGTACGTCCGCTCCAGGGACGCGCCGGGCAGCACCTGCGCCGGGGCGGGCGCGGCCTCGCTCACCGACACGGCGTCCGCGTCCCCGGTCACCTGCCAGGTCCACACGTACCCGCGCGCCCCGCGCCCGGTGAGCCTGAGCTCGTACGACTCACCGGCGGCGAGGGCGACCTCGCGCACCTCCACCCGCCACGACCTCCCGGATCCGGAACAGGACCTCAGCCTCAGACGGGGCCGATCACCGACCCCTCGTGCCAGCCCGCTCCGTCGCGCCAGTAGTGCTGGAGACGGCGGTCGGTGCGCAGCACGATCACTTCCAGGTTGAACCCGAAGCTGCCCTGGAGCATCCCGGTGACCGAGGCGACGTCGTGCCCGAAGACGGCGCTGCGGCTCCAGGCGGCGCCGGAGGCGTTCCCCCGCCACCAGTGCTCGACGCGGCCCCCGGCCACGGCCACGCACAGTTCGTAGTTCCCGGCGGTGTCCTCGTCGGCGGCCCCGTACTGGGCCTCGATCAGGCAGGGCGCGGAGGTCACCCCGGATCCGAACACCTCCCCGGCCCGCCAGGCGAACCCGTTGGGGTCGTCGCGCCACCACAGCTGCATCCGGCCGTCGGTGCGGGCGGCGACCAGGTCGAGGTGGCGGCTGCGGGTCTGGACGAGGGCGGGGCCGAAGTGGGCGATGCCGGAGGCGAAGCGGCCGCCGTCGTTCCAGGTCCAGGGGGCGCCGTTGATCCGCCACCAGTGGTTCAGGCGGCCGTCGGCGGTGCGGACGACCACCTCGAAGTTGCCCGGCTTGCCGTAGTCGCTCTGGATGAAGGCCGGGGTGGATCCGACGGCCGCGTCGCCCGGCCCGAAGGCGCCGCCGTCGCGCCACACGCGGGCCGACTGCTCGTAGTACCAGTGGCGCATCCGGCCGCCCGTGGTGACGTGCAGGGACTCCATGTTCCGGTTGTAAGTGGTGCCGGTGAAGGCGGGCTGCCCGGAGGCGTCGTTCGCGAAGACGCCGCCGCGGGCCCAGAGGAAGGGGGAGTCGCCGTCGCGCCACCAGTGCTGGAGGCGGTTGCCCGTGGTCGTCCCGAGCAGCTCGAAGTTGCGGTGGGCGCGGCCGTTGCCGCTCTCGTAGACGTTCCCGGCGTGCAGGCGGCGCTTGCTCCAGGGGTCGATGTTGGTGCCGCGCAGGCCGCACTTGGCCCAGTGGTCGATGTTGACCTCGCCGTAGGCGATGCGGCCGTAGCCGCCGACGTGGTAGCCGGTCCCCCAGGAGTTCTTGAAGAGCCAGCAGCCGGCCGCGTCGTCGTAGCCGACGACCAACACGCAGTGCCCGCCCGCCAGTCGGTCGCTGGTCCGGTGGTAGACGCCCGATCCGAGCCCGAAGAAGTCGTCGTAGACGTCGAAGCAGGCGGTGAGCGGCCCGACGGTGTCCAGCCACACCTTCTGCTGCTCCACGTCGCCGAGCCGGACGTAGTCGCCGATGCGGACCGTGCGGCCCGAGCGGTCCCAGCTGGGCGTGTACTCGGCCCGCCAGGCGTCGCGGCGGGTGGCGGGCAGACCGGCGGGCGGGGTGCTGTAGGGCCAGCAGTCCGGGTCGGCGAGACCCCCGTTGGTCTTGATCCAGTCGAGCGCGGTCTCGGGGTTGGAGCCCTGCCCGCAGGTGAACCGCAGACCGTCGTGCACGTCCCCCTCGGAGCGCTCCGCCCACACCCCGTGCTCGATGCGGGCCATCGACTCGACCAGGCCGGCGGCGCCGAAGGCCCAGCAGGAGCCGCAGGGGTTCTGGTCCTTGACCTTGGTGATCCACGGCCAGCCCCAGCGGCTGCGCCAGTCGACCGCGGCGGGCCGGGCGGTGCCGGTCGCCGGCGGGCCCGCCAGCAGCCCGTGCGCGGCCCGACGGCGGGTGAGGTGCGGGTTCCCGCTCGCGTGCCCGATGAGCCCCCGCAGATCGAGCGCCCCCGCCTCCTCGGCGGTCGTCAGGTTCGCCCCGGGCACCAGACCCAGCGAAGGCCTCGGTACGGGCTCCTCGTCGGCCAGGTGCTCCGAGACCGACCACCGCGCCCCGCGCTCCGCGAGCCGCGCCCGCAACTCCCCCGCCGACAGGACGGACTCCTCCGGCATAGCGCCCCCCAGCTGCAACCGTACGAATGCCAGACCCGGGAGCGTCTCCCCGGCGGCGGAACCCGTCAAGGGGGTCCGCGCGGTCGCGCGGGCGCACGCGGGGGCACGTACGGTCGGGGTATGAACCGAGCACGCGAACAACGCCAGTTGGCCATGATCGAGGAGGTCGTGACCCTGGGCGTGGAGGTCTGGTTGCGGGGCGGCTGGGCCATGGACTTCTGGCTCGGCGAGATCACCCGCCCCCACGAGGACGTGGACTGGTTCGCCTGGTCGCGGGACGCGGACCGGCTGACCGGCCTCCTCGTGGGACGCGGGTACGAGGTCCTTCGCGCGGACGACCAGCAGCTGGACCTCGTACGCGACGGCGAGGAGCTGAGCTTCGCGCTGGTCGCGCGGGACGCGGAGGGGCGGGTGGTGGTGGCGGGCGGCCCGTGGGCGGGAACGGCGTGGCCGGAGGGGATGCTGTCCGCCCCCGAGCCGGGCCGGCTGCGCGGCCTCGCGTGCCCGGTCGTCTCGCCGGAGGCCCAGATCGAGATCAAGCGGATGATGCCGGTGTGGGTGCCGGGCCGTCCCCGGCGCCGGAAGGACGCCGAGGACGTGGCACGGCTGGAGGCGGCGCTCGCGGCCGTCGCGGCCGTCGCGGCCGTCAGGGCAGCGGAACCGGCGCCGGGACCGGGACCTTCGGCGGGTCGAGCGGCAGCGGGGGCAGACCGGGCAGACCGGCCCCGGTGAGCAGCGCGACGAGGGCGGCGACCAGGTCGGTGACGACGCCCGTGGCCTTGTCCTTGGCGTCGGTGGAACAGCCGCAGGGCCCGGCGGTCTTGGTGAGCGCGCCGATGGAGGCCTTGAGCTTGTCGAGGGCGGCGGTGACGAGGTCCAGGGGGCCGTCGGCGGCCTTGGGCTTCGCGTCGGCGGGCAGCTTGGGCGCCGCGACGGGGAGCTTGGGGGCCTCGACGGGCAGCTTCGGGGCCTCCACGGGGAGCTTGGGCGCCTCAACCGGGAGCTTCGGGGCCTCCACGGGCAGCTTCGGGGCCTCGACCGGCAGCTTGGGCGCCTCGACCGGCAGCTTCGGCGGCTCCACCGGGAGCTCCGGGACCGGCGCCGGCAGGTCCACGGGCGGCTTGATCGGCGCGTCCGGAACCGGCACGGGAACCGCGGGCGCCGGCGGCAGGCTCTTCTTCACGTCGGCCAGAGCCGTGTCGATCTTCTCCTTCAGCGCCGCCAGGTCCGCCTCCGGGATCTTGCCGTCCGGCGATTTCAGCACGGCGCTGAGCAGATCGGTGACGGGTTTCAGCAGCCCGCCGACCGCCCCGAGCGACTGCACCTGCGCGAGCAGCGCCTCGGTACCGGGGATCGCCTTCCCGGCGACGGGGGCCGGCGGCCGCTCGGGGGCGTTGGCGGCCCCCGCGAGGCCGGGGGACGCGGCCAGCAGGGTCAGGCAGAGGGCGGCGGGAACGGTGTAGCGGGAGAAACGGGTGGAGCGGCGCAACGGATCTCTCCTGTCGGGAGACGACGACGGGCGGGGCATGGGACGTGCCCCGCTCCACCTACGGACACCCCGTCACCCCCCGCAACCGGAGCCCCACTTGCCGCACCCATGACACGCCGCGCAACCGGCGTATACGCCCCGCTGACCTGCACGTTCACCATCACCCTCAGGTGATGCCCCGTCAGACTGGCTGCTCGTTCAGCGGGAAGAACCTGACCGGGATGGGGCCGTGGTACACGAACTCACCTCCCGGCAGACAGTTGTCGGCCGGGCGGCGGCCCAGCCCGTCGCAGTGCTCCGCGCTCAACCGCATGAAGACCGTCGTCGTGTGCGCGCCGGCGCTCAGCGAGGACAGCGGGGGCGAGCCGAAGTAGGCGAACGGAATCCCGTCGAAGTCCGCGATGCGGCGGATCACCTCCGGGCCGAAGGTGTGGCTCCGCTCCTGGGCGGTGCCGATGTCGTTGACGACCCGGGCCCCGAGGAGCTTCGAGAGGAAGTCGTCCATCGGGTCGAACCGGGCAGGTGTGTAGCCCCGCGGGTACCGGGCGCGGACGCCGCTGGCCGCCGTGCCCCAGCCGGGGAAGGACCGGACCCACTGCTCGCCCACGAACGCTTCGCGGCAGGCCGGGGGGCCGATGATCCGCTCGCTGATGCCGAGGAAGGTGTTGAGGTTGGTCCCGTCAGGGGACTTGCAGTTGTGATCGGGTGTCGGTACGGCGGCCTCCGCCGTGGTCCGCGCCGGCTCCTGCTGTCGCGCCTGCGCCGAGCCGCTGCCGGCTGCGGCCAGCACCGTCGCCAGCACGAGGGAGACCACGGCCGCCCGCATCCGAGTGGGTTTCATGGGGCTGCCGCCCTTCAGCTCGACTTCGCCATCGGGCCGACCATGACGGGATCCGGCGGGCCACCCCCGCCGGACACGCCGTTGATCTGCCTCATGGCCGACGCCCCTCCCCCACGCGGGGGAGGCGGATGCTCCCCTGGCCGGACGCGGGGTGGCGGGGGCCGTCGCCAGCATGGGGGCATGACGGTCGAGGGGTACGTGCCCGCGGGGCGCGGGGTGCGGGTGGCCGCGTGGGTGGCGGGCGGCGGGATGCTGGTCTACGCCGGGCTGAAGGTGTACATGGCGCTGCGCGGCCAGATCGGCATGCCGGGCAGCCCAGCGCCCCCCGAGGTACAGGCCCGCTTCGAGCACCCCGCACTGGCGCAGGCCGGCAATGCGGTGCTGGGGGCGGGCGCGGCGGTGGTGGTGTGGGCGGCCGTCGCCCGCTGGGGGGCGCGGATACCCCGCTGGGCGCTGCTGGGGGCGCTCGCTCTGGCGGTGGCGATGCAGCTGGCGGGGGCGGTGGCCACCGTGGCGCGTGCGGGCGGCGGGGCGTCCCCGCTGGACTGGGCCCTGAGCGGGGTCCAGCTCGCGGCCTGGGGGGTGGTGACCGTGTCGTACGCCGCCCGGACCCGCAGCCCGGGGCGGGGCCGCCCGTGGGCGGCGTACGGAGCGTTCGGCTGCGCGCTGGCGTACGGGCTGCTGAAGCTCGACTGGGCGCTCGGCGGCGCGTTCCTGGCCCGCCAGACCCCGCTACCGCCCGCCCTGCGCGAGGAGTTGCTGGCCCGCGACGGCGTCATGGTGGCAGGACACTGGCTCTCTGTGGCCCTGGCGCTGCTCGGCATGGCGGCCGCCCTGCACCTCGCCGGCCGCTTCGGCCCGCACGGCCGGCTGCGCCGCGGGGCGGTGCTCGCCGGGGCGTGGGCGGGCTGCGCGTTCATGCTGGCCAGGGCGACCGGCCTGCTGGGCTACGGCTTCGCCGGGGACCTGCGCGTGCTGTCGGGCCGCGCCTCCGTACCGGCCCAGTACGCGGACCTCGCGCGCGAACAGGCCTGGTGGGACCTGCTGCTCTGGTCCCCGTACTGGCTGCTGTTCGGCCTGTACTGGGGCCTGGCGGCCCGGCGGTACCGCCGCGTTGTCCGTCAGCCGTAGCCGCACCGCCGCGCGTCCCAAGGCCTCAGTCACCTCCCCCGCCCCCGCCGCAGGCGCTCCCGCAGGACGCGGACCCGCCGTGGTCGTCGTCCCGGTGGTCCGCGCGGTCCAGGGCGCGGCCCATCCGGATCAGGGACCGGCCCAGCCCGCCGGGCAGCGGCTGCGCCTGCTGGACGACCCGTCGCAGCAGGCGGTCCGGCACCGCGGGCGGCCCGTCGAAGACGTACGCGGGCCACGCGCCCGACGCCCGCGCCGCAGCCCGCTCCCGCCGGCCGGCCGCCGTGGGGCGGGAGCGGTGCCGGCCCAGCAGCCAGGCAGCGCGCAGCCGGCTCCGTACCTCCGCGACCTCCGGCCCCTCCGCCAGGGCGGCCAGCACCGACGCCACGCTCTTCCCGCGCGGGCACAGCGCGGTCAGGGCCCGCTCGACGGGATGCCCGTCGGCCGCCTGCCGCTCGGCCCGCACCCGCGGCCCCAGCACGGTGACCAGCCCGCGCTCCCGCAGGGCGAGCAACGCCACCTCGGCCACCCGCCGTCGCCCGCCCGCCAGGTAGGCGATCTCGTACAGATCCATGGGCGACATCTGAGCCTGTGCTGCGTCAGTCGTCCAGAGAAATGGCGTTCTTGGCACGCTCGACGGACTCCTCCGAGGCCGGGCCGCCCGGGTTCTCGGTGGCCAGGGCCTGGTTGGCGGCGACGAAGGGCCGCATCCGGCGCTCGTAGTCCGCGAAGGCCGCCCGGTGGTCGCCGGCGGGCGCCTTCGCGAGGGAGTCGGCCAGTACGTAGGCGCCCACGAGGGCCAGGCTGGTGCCCTGCCCCGAGAGGGGCGACGGGCAGTAGCCGGCGTCGCCGAGCAGGGCCACCCGGCCGCGCGACCACTCGTCCATGCGGATCTGGGCCATGGCGTCGCAGTAGAAGTCCGGCGCCTTCCGCGCGGCCTCCGCCAGCCGCGCCCCTTCCCACCGCAGCCCCTCCAGCTTGCCGACGACCAGCTCCCGCAGGGCCCCGAGGTCGCGCCCCAGGCCGTCCGCGAGCGGGGCGGACGCGAAGCCGAAGGCGACCCTGAGCTCGGTGTTGTCGCGCACCGGCATGATCCCGAAGCCGGCGTCGCCGTCGCTCAGCCACATCTGCCAGTCATCCAAGCCGAGGAAGTTCTCCGCGCCGAACACCGAGAGGTAGCTGCCCAGGTGGTGCGAGAACCGCTCCTCGGGGCCGAAGGCCAGCCGCCGCACGGTGGAGTGCAGCCCGTCCGCCCCGATCACGAGGTCGAAGGTGCGGGAGGCGTGGCGCGCGAAGTCGACCCGCACGCCCGTCTCGTCCTCGTGGAGCGCGGTGACGGTGTCGTCGAAGAGGTACTCGACGTCCTCCCGCGTGTGCTCGTACACCAAGCCCACCAGGTCGTCGCGCAGCACCTCGATGTCCTCGCTGTCGAGCCGGCCGCTGCTGAAGGTGGCCTCGGTGGAGCGGTGGACCTCGTTGCCCTCGGGGTCGAGGACCGACATCCCGCGCATCCGCGTCCGTACGCTGCTCGCCTGCTCCAGCAGGCCCGTCCGCCGCATGACGTCGAGCGCGACGCCCCGGATGTCCACGGCCTGCCCGCCGGGGCGCCGGCCGGGGGCGCGCTCGACGACGGTGGGCCGGAAGCCGTGGCGGCGCAGCCAGTGGGCGAGCACGGGACCGGCGATTCCGCCGCCTGAGATGAGTACGGTCTGCATGGGTTGGTCCTCCGTCGCTGTGCGGGTCCGTACGGCGTACGCACTGAACGTACGGGCCCACGCACCCCCCTTCAACTGCCCAAACAGCAAACCTGTACTAGGGCAGACGCCACCCGACCGACATCGCCGCTGCTACCCTCTGCACTAGTACAGGACAGGGAGGCGGCAGGACGTGACGAAGGCCACACCCCCGGCGGGGGATCCGCCCTACCTGCGCATCGTCGCCGCCGTCCGGCAGCGCATCGCCGACGGCGAGCTCGGCCCCGGAGACCCGGTCCCCTCGACGCGCGCGATGGCCCGCGACTGGGGCGTCGCGCTCGCCACCGCCACCAAGGCGCTGACCACCCTGCGCCTGGAGGGCCTCGTCGAGACCCGCCCCCGCACCGGCACGGTCGTCGCCGGAACGGTGCCCGCCCCACAACCCCGCCGACGCCCGTCACCGGCCCCGGATCCCGAGCGGGAGCTGACCCTCGACCGGATCGTCCGCACCGCCATCGAGATCGCCGACACCGAAGGCCTGGCCGCGCTCTCCATGCGCGGCATCGCGGGCCGGCTCGGCGTCGCGCCGATGTCGACGTACCGGTACGTACCGAGCAAGGAGGACCTCGTCCTCCTCATGGCCGACGCGGCATTCGGCGAGGAGACCTACCCGGCCGACGCCCCCGAGGACTGGCGCTCCCGCATCGAGATGAGCGGGCGGACCCTGTGGCGCCTGTACCGGAAACACCCGTGGCTGGCCCAACTGGGCTCCCTCACCCGCCCGTTGCTCGTACCGAACCTGATGGTCCACGGAGAATGGGTCCTGGAGGCCCTCGACGGGCACGGCCTCGACCCGACCACGGTGTTCGACATCCACGTGCTGCTGTTCAGCCACGTCCAGGGCCTGGCGGTGCACCTGGAGATGGAGGCGCACGCCGAAGCGGCGACGGGCCAGTCGGAGGAGCAGTGGATGGACAGCCGTGCCGAAGCCCTCGGCGAACTGGTGGAGTCCGGCCGCTTCCCGGCCTTCGCCAAGACGGTCGGCGCGTTCGAGAACGGCTACGACCTGCGCCTGGACGCCCTCTTCGACTTCGGCCTGCGGGCCCTCCTCAACGGCCTGACCCCCGTCATCGAAGGCCGGCGGCCTCCCGGAACCGGCGGGGCCTCGGACTGACCACGGCGGAGTCGGGTCCGCTCTGACTACGCCTGGTAGACCGGCTCGTACGCAGCCACCTGGTCCGGGGTGACCTCCTCCACGGTCAGGGCTCCCGTCCAGAGGTGATCACGATTGCAGTACCCGCCGAGGTCTGCGCACTTCCCCCGCACGAGCTTCCACGTCCCCTGGGGCAGCTTCACGACCACATCGCTCCCGCAGATGAACGAGCGGTTCGCCTGCGCCATGATCCATCGCGCGTGTTCGCCGTCCCCGTCGGAGGGACGGCACATCGTCCGCGCCATCTGCCACAACCGACCCCACTCGACACCCGGGCTCAGAGGGCCGACTACCGCGACTTCGCCGAGGTTCCGCGCATCGAGCGAGTGGGTGGCGTAGCCGAAGACGGAGCCGAACATCCGGAACAGCGTGACACGGCTCCGCCCGGCCAGAGTCTCTTCAACTGACATGCGCTATACCTCTGTTCGGGGTGAACCCCGGGCGCATTGGCCGCACCCGGGGCTCTCCTTCGAGCCGGATCAGCAGCCGTCGCCGTCGCCGCAGCAGGCCGGCGGGTTGCACTCCTTCGCGGCACCCCACAGCCGCTCGTCCACGAAGAACCCGGCCGCCTTGATGCGCTCCGCGACGGAGCCGATCAGGGGGCGGGTGCGGACGGCGGCTTTGGGCTCGTGACCGAGGAAGTACCCGAACTGCTCCTCACACCACGCGGCGTACGCCTGTGTGTGGAGTACGAACGAGTGCCATCCGGGGTCGACGGTCTCGGACGGGGTCATGTCGAACGCACGGTCGTCGCCCATGACCTTGAGGAAGGCAAGCGCCTGGTCCATCACCCTCTCCGCCAGGACCCGTTCCTGCCCGTACTCCTCGGCGCAGAAGGCGGCCAGCCGCGCGAACAGCTCGGGCCGTACGAGGTCCCGTCCGCACCGCAAAGCGGTAGGGGTTTCCAGCGTCGTCGTCATCGTGAGACTCCCTCTCTCCACGGATGGGGGTGCTGTCGGCAGCCCATGCTGTCGGGAGCGGGCGACGAGGTTCTAGCCCATTTCCTGTTCTCGCAAGAATTCATCCCGGATGCCTTCGAGCAGCCCCCGCATCGCATCACCGGAAAGTCCTGCGGCAGCGAATCCGTCGAACTTCTTCACATAGAGAGCGACATCCCGAGGATCGGTGATAGCCAGCTCCGCGTGAATGGTTTCGACCGTCACCACCTTCTCATCTCGTATCACAAACGAATGGGCCGGTACGTCCAGTTGACCGACAGAAAGGGGGATGATTCGGATACTCACATTCGGCAGACGCGACACGGAGACCAGCCGGTCGAGCTGGGCAGCCATCATCACTGCAGGCACCATTCGCCACCGCAGGACGGACTCCGTGATAACGAATTGAAACACTTTGGCCGAGTCGTACAGCACCTGCTGCCTGTCGATGCGCGCGGCAATCGTACGAGACAGAGCCTCCTCCCCCAGATCCTTCCGCGCCAGGATTGCGCGCACATACTCAGGAATCTGCAACAGACCCGGAATCAGCGCGGGCTGAAACAGCTTGAGAACGGCCATAGACTCGTCCAAAGCACGAATCTGATGCTGCTTCCTGTGGTATCCCAGTCGCCGGAACTGCCGCCACGCGACCGCCTCGGTCGCCGCTGCTCGCACTGCGGCCATGTACTCGGCCTTGACCTCATCGGATACACCTATGGCAGTCAGGATGCGTTCCACGTCCATGACGCCTGGCGACGTACGGCCGTTCTCAATCTTGCTGAGCTTGCTCGGAGACATGAGCGCGCCACGGGCGACAGCTTTGGCCTCCTTGCCGGACGCCTCTCGCAGCGCCCGTAGCGCGGCCCCCAGATCCGTTCTGTTCACGCTCCGTACTTTGCCCACCATTCAGAGAACGGCTCGGCGTGCGCCATAGCCACATCGCGATATGCAGTGAATTCGGCCACCCTGTCCTGGTCAACGAACTCAGATCCGAGATACTTGCCAGCCTTGTCGTAGCTCATGACCCCGCAGTTCTGATCGTCAAACAGCCAGAAGTCAGGAGCGTCAGGAATTGGATTCTCCCGCTCCGTGACGTCGAGAATATAGAACTCTTCACCGGCCTGCGCGTTGCGCTGATAACCCCACCCGAGTTCAAACTGCAGATACGGGGTCAGCGGCCGGGCAAGGATGTGGACGCGATACATGCGTTTACCCGCCTGCGTGGCCTTCCTCACGGTGGCCACCCAATCCGCCGCCTTGTACGAGGCGGGCTGGGGCTCGCCGGCCAGAAACGCCTGATAGGCCTCGACTCCTCCGGACCGGCTGTAGTCGTCCATGGTTTCCAGCCGGAACGCTTCGCCCTCGAATTCCTCGAACCACTCCCCGAGAGTCCTAGATGAGGTTGTCACGGACGGCCCTTCGAATCAGTTCGATGGGGATCTCCACGACCGTCTCGCGCCCAGGCAGCGTCAGGCCGTGGTCGGTTGGGGTCTCGCCCTGCACGAGCAGGGTCTGCCGGTCTGTCACGTACAACGTGGGGCAGTCCCCGTCATCGCACGAGCTGACAAGTTTCCGAACAAGCAAGGTGCCCCCTCTACCGGTTGCCATCCACGGATCGATCATCCCGAGCCCTGCTCATGACGTGCAAGGGACTGGGGTTTCCGTTACTGGAAACCGCTCTGCCGGGCCGGCGTGCTCAGCCGTGCAGGGCCTCCCGAACCTGGCCAAGGCTCGGATTGACCATGGCGGGGTGGTCGCCGACCACTACCGTCGGCACGGTCTCGTTGCCGTCGGCCACGCTCCGCACGAAGGCCGCCGCGTCGGGGTCCTTCCAGATGTTGACCTTCCCGTACGGGATCCCGGCCAGCCGCAGTTGCGTGCGCAGCTTGATGCAGAACGCGCAGCCGGGCCGCCAGTACACGGTGACTTCCTTCACCGCACCGCCCCGGCGAAGGCCGCCCACGCGGTGCCGGTGACCCGGACGACCGGCCCGGCCGTCTGCTTGCTGTCCCGGACGGCGACCGTCCCCGTCACGTTCATCGCCACCTCCACGCACTCGCTGTCAGCCTTGTCGTCGCTGTAGCTGGACTTCACGAACTCGAACTCGTTCACGGGCTACATACCTTTGCTGATGGCGTCGATCAGGTTCATGGAGTCGTGCGGCGAAAGACTCAGGCGGGACACCCGGGCGAAGGCCTGGCTGAACGCCTCGTTGCCTTCCGAACCCTCCACCCACACCTTAGCTGCGACGGTCTCGGCATAGGCCACGTCCAAAGCCCCGGGCTCGGCGAACGAGACGATGTTGAACGCACCTGATGCGCCATGGTGCGCTCCCGCGCGGAAGGGCAGCACCTGCACGTGGATATGGGGCCGTCTGGCCATCTCGGCCAAGTGGTTGAGCTGCCCGCGCATCACGTCCGGGCTGCCGATCTGCTGGCGCAACGCCGCCTCCCACAGCACCGCGTGGAACTCCAGGGGCGAGTCGCCCCACAGCCGCGCCTGCCGCTTGGTCCGTGACGTCACCAGCACCTCGATCTCGTCGGGGTGCGACCACTCGGACTTCACGCCCAATGCCCTGATGTACTCGGGGGTTTGGAGCAGGCCGGGGATGAGCGCGAGCTGCCACGTGCGGATGCGCGTGGCGACCTCCTCCATGGCGATGTACTCGGCCAGGTTGCCGACGAGGTGCATCTGCTGCCACCAGCCCTTGGCCTTCCGGCGCTCACGGTCGAGCCGGGCCAGGTCGAGCAGTCCACTGACGAACTTCGCGTCCGCGACTCCGTAGAACTCGCACAGCACACGGATGTCCGGGTCCCGCATGGGCACCCAGCCGCTCTCCATCTTCACGATCTTCGTCGCCGTGGCGCTGATCGCCTGCGCCGCCTGGAGCTGCGTCCTGCCCGCAGCCGCGCGCAACTTGTGCAGCTCCCCGCCCAGCCGGCGCCCCAGCACCGTCGACGTCCGGTTTCCCTGGCCCTCACGTGTTCCACGGTTCACCGGCTCAGTCTCCCGCCCCCGCGCGCAGGCGTCGACACCCCCGTAATCCGTACGGGGAATATATTCCCCGAACCGCTTGCCCCCAGAACTGGCAGCCCCCTACCGTCGGTGACGAACTGCTCACTGCACAGCGTCAGTTGGCGGAAGTGCACCGCGCTGCCCACAAGGCGCCGGCATGCCACCGCCCGCACAGGAGGTGCTCGGGAGATGGACAGGTACGACGTACGGAACTACCCGCCCCGGCAGGACTCGGTACCGGCGGCCCGGCGCCGGGCCGCGTGGCTCGCCGTGGCGTGGGGGTACCCGCACGCGGCAGCGGACGCGGCCCTGCTGACCAGCGAGTTGACCACCAACGCACTGCTCCACGGCTCGGTGTGGGACCGGTACCTCCGGGTGGAGGTGGAACTCCGCGGAGCAGTGCTCCGTATCGCGGTCACCGACCCGAAAGGCGAGCGGCGGCCCGAGCCGCGGGTGGCCGGCCACGACGAGCAGTACGGACGCGGCCTGCACATCGTGGGTGCACTCTCCGAGCGCTGGGGCGCCGCCGAGCGGGTCGTCGGGAAGACCGTCTGGGCCGAGCTGGCCATCGACGGCCCGACTTCGTCTAGTCGGAGAGCCGAATCCCGCACCGCCAACTAGCCTGGCCCGCATGACAATTGAGCTGAACGGCGCCGTGCGCCGGCTGCTGGACGCGCCCCACCCCGCCGTCCTGTCCACCCTCAACCCCGACGGCAGCCCCCAGAGTTCCGTGGTCTGGGTGAGCCGCGACGGGCACGACATCCTGATCTCCACCGAGCAGGGCCGCCGCAAGGAGCGGAACATCGTCCGGGACGCCCGGGTCGGCATCACCGTCTTCGACCTGGCCAACCCCTACCAGTACGCCGAGATCCGCGGCACCGCCACCGTCACCGAGGACACCGGCCGCGCGGTGGCCGTCCGCATAGCCGAGGAGTACCTCGGCCCGGGCGGCGGCAAGGAGTACGCGGAGGGCGCCGACGAGGCCGTACGGGTCGTCGTCCGCATCACCCCGACCAAGGTCCTCGGCAACGCCGCCCGCGCAGAGGGCTAGGGGGTGTCCGGCAGAACGCCCACCGCGCGAAAGCGGGCTCACCGCCTCCCGAGGCGGTCCAGGCCTGGGAGGTCGGCCAGCGCCTCGCGGACGCGGGCGCCGAGGTCGGCCTCGCCGACCTCGTGATGCGCGACGGGGAACCACAGCGCGGGGGGCTTCTGCTGCCAGCCGATCCTGTCCCGGTCCGCACGGCGTACGAAGACGAGGGCGCCGACCTGGCTGTTGACGAGGGACACCTCGATCTCCGCGAAGTCGTCGACCCCCCGGCCCGGGTCCTCCAGGTAGTAGTTCTGGAGCCAGGAGCGGCGCTGCTCGACGTACGGGGCGGTCTCGTCCGCCAGCTGTGCCTCGACGCGGCTGTACCCGTCGGCGAAGAACGCGTCCATCACCGCCTCGTGCAGCGGCGGCGCGGCCACGTGCAGGAAGTCGATGTCCTTCACCACGTCGGTCTCGCGGACGCTGACCGTGGTGACCACCGACAGGTCGATACCCATGGACCGGCCGCCGAGCTCGGTGACCGGGCACTCCCAGGGCAGCCGCCCGCTGAACCGGATCCGGTGCTCGGCGCCGGGCGCCACCTCGGCGGAGTTCTCCCAGCCGGCGGGCACGAGCCGGGCCACTTCCATCTCGCGCGTGGCACCGTACGTGGTCAGGGCCTTGGCCATGACCCACAGGTCGTAGCGGTCGACCTTCAGCCCCGTACCGCCGCCCCGGAACACGACCTCGCCATTGAGCCACTCGCCGGGCCGCGCGTCGACAGTGCCGATGACGGTGTCGATCTCGGGCGGCGCCTTGTCCTGAGCGGCGGCGGCCTCGCGCGTACCCCCGTCGTCCCCGCCCCCGCGCCCGAACCCCAAGAGTCTGAGCAGCCCCACCGTTTCCTCCCCTGTCGAGCCCCCAAAAGCCTAACCCGCGGCGGGGATCCGGCCTCCGGCTAGGCTCGTGCCCCAAGGCGTACGGGGAGGGGGCGGACGGTGGCATTCCGCAAGCTGTTCGAGGCGGGCGAGGAAACGATCGGGGACGGCGACGCGGGCGCCGACGGGCCCGAGATCGACAGCAGGATCAGCACCCGCACCCTCCGCCCGGGCGCCGAGGTCAGCGGCCGGCTGGTGATCCGCGCCGGGGCAGCCGACCTGCTGACCGAGGACATCGTCCTCCAGCCGGTCGCCACGATGTATCGGCGGAGTGGCGCGGTGATCACGGACCACCTGGCGTTCTTCCACACCGGGGGCGTCCGCTTCGCCATCCCGGCCGGCACGGAGCGGCAGATCCCGTTCGACGGGCGGCTCCCCTGGTACGCGCCGTTCACCGACTTCGACGGCCGGGCCCTCGGCATCGACTTCGCGCTGCGCACGCGCATCGCCCTGAAGGACGCCGCCGGAACCGTCCTCACCGACACCGACTTCCTCCACGTCGATCCGCTGCCGGCCGTGGCGGCGGCGCTCGACGCCTTCGGCGAACTCGGCTATCTGGAGCGGTACTCCCACCTGGTCAAGGACCAGATCAAGCACGCGGAGTCGTACTCGGAGGAGTTCCAGCCGGTCTTCGTCAGCGACCCGACCGGCGGCCGGACGGACTTCCAGGAGCTCGAACTCGCCTTCGATTCCAACCCGGTGGGCACGATCTGTTACGTCCGCGCCGCCGCGCCGGACGTCTTCGAATGGGACCGCAAGCCCGGCACGGTCTGGTTCCCGGTCGCCCACCACGAGGTGGGCAGGGCGGACGTGACGGCCCGCGCGGCGAAGGCGCTCGAGGAGCTGGCGGACTTCTACCGCCGCTACCCGAAGAAGGCCCACCCGCGCGGAAACTCGTGATCCGCCGGACAAAACCTAAGGCAGCTCCGGCCGTACCGCCGCCCACACGTCCACCGCCTCCGCCAGCGGATCGTCCTCCGCGAGGTGTGGCCGTACGAGGACCAGCCACGGGATCAGGAACTTGATGCGCCGCAGGTGCAGGATCTCGGCCGCGGGGAGGTCCCGCCAGATCCGCCCCCGCTCCGCGGCCTCCCGCGGGGTCAGGTCGATCAGCGCGAGCAGCTCCCGGCACAGCGCCGCCGGGTCGCCGCCGCGCTCCGGGCCGAAGGTGCGGATCAGGTAGCCGCGTACGTAGGCCACCTCGGGCGCCCGGGCCAGGTCGCTCGTCCCCTCGGCCCGCGCGCAGCGGTACACCGCGGCCAGCGCCACCCGGCCCCAGCGCAGGCGGGTCTCGTCCGGCAGGCGCTCGTCCTGCATGCGCGAGCCGGCCATGACCCGCAGGGGCCGCGGGGCGGGCTCGTCGAGCAGCGGCGGGTCCGTGGCCAGCCAGGCCTCCAGGTCCGGCAGTGTGTGCCCGTCGGGCGGGACCGAGGTCAGCACCTGGCCCCGGCTGAGCAGCGCGACCACGGCGCCCGTGAGGTGGACCTTCGCGGTGTGCCCGGCGTCGAAGAAGGCGACGGGCCGCCCGTACCGCTCGATGCGGCGCAGCCAGAGCCGGAGCTCCCCGACGGCGAAGACCTGCCCGGCCCGTGCGACCCCGCCGACGCAGCGGACGACGCACACGCCGCCCGTGACGTCGGCCTCCTCGACGGAGTACACCTGCAGTTCGGCGAATGGCACCCCGGACCCCCCTCCCGGCGCGAGGCTACCTCTCCGGGCTCACGCCCCGGACGGCACCTCCAGGACCAGGCGGATCTCGCTGACGCCGTAGCCCGCGCGGTCGAAGGCGGCGGCCATCGGGGCGTTGACGGTGTCGGTGGTCGCGGTGATCCGCTCGGCGCCCTCGGCCGCGTGGAAGCGGGTGATCTCGCCGAGGATCTCGTCGATCAGGCCCTTGCCGCGCTGCTCCGGTACGACGCCCAGGTAGCCGACGTTGCGGTGGTACGGGGTCGCCGAGGGGATCGCCATGCCCGCGAGGGTGCCGTCCGGGAGGTGGGCGAGCCGCCACCAGGAGCGCTCGCCGGGGCAGTCGAGGTAGAACTCGATGTCCTCGCGGGCGAGCTGCTCCGCGTCCATCGTGCGGAGTTCGGCCTGCGTGTGCTGGTCGAGGCTGCCCTCCGAGAGGCGGACGAAGGCCTCCAGGAACTCCTCGTCGGTGCCCTCCCGGAAGACGAGCCGGCCGGTGGGCTCCGGCGTGCCCGCCTCGGGGGTCCACTCGTAGCGCAGCCGCTCGATCGCGCTGCTCAGGCCGGTCCGGATGCCGGCTTCCAGGCGCCAGGTGATCGCCCCGAGCAGTTCGGGGCGCTCCCGCCAGTCGGCGGGCAGGGTCATGTTGTACAGCGGGCGGTTGCCGAAGGCCTCGTGCCCGGCCGCCAGCAGTGCGGCGGCGACACCGGGCTCGTCGGACACCGTGGACCGCACCTGGAGGCAGTCGAGCGCGATCGGCCGCTCGCTGTCGGCGCGCCCCCACCACAGGGCGCGGGCCAGGATCTCGCCGTCCTCGTCCTCGGCGAACCAGATCCACTCGGGGCGCATCCGGTTCTCGGCGAGCTCCTCGCGGATCTTGTCGGCGGTCAGGGCGGCGACGGGCTCGTCGGCCGGGTAGGCCAGGGCGCGGTCGATGTCGGCGGGGTCTGCGGTGGCAGCGCGAAAGAACATCCGGCGATGATCACACGGCACCGGCCCCCTGCCCAGGCGTTTTCGTCCGGCCCGCTGCCCGGGTCCCCCGCCCGCGAGAGCACCGAAATGGTCGCGCCAACTGCCTGCGTGCGGCCGGTCCGGCGGAGGTTTCCGTCCGCTGCCGGCGGCAGGGCACTGGCCAGCGGTATAGGCCCTCGGAAGGGTCACCGCGGGCCGGTAATGGTTCGGGCCAATGCGTGCCCACGGGGCGGGCAGTTCACCGCGACGCGCATCGATCAGCGGCGCGAGTAGCTAGTTTGACTTTGCGTCAGGGAGCGATCAGCGACCCTGCACCCTCTTGGGAGGTACCGTGATCAGCACGATCTCGTCTCGCAAGCGCCACACCTTCGGCAGTGCCCTCGCCGCCGTCGGCCTCGCCGCCACCGCACTCGTGGTGACGGCTCCCGCCGCGAGCGCCGGAAGCTCGGGCGTGCTCGCCTGCAACCAGAACTGGTCCATCAGCTCGAGCCAGGGCTACGCCAACGGCCAGTGGTGCGACGGCAACACCCGTGTCACGGGCACCGTCCACGACACCAATGCGGACGGCCGCTGTCCGTTCGTGCGTGGGTACCTCTCGGGCGGCGGCTACCACGACAGCGCCTGGGCCGGCCCCAAGGGCGACTCCTCGCCGGTGAACCTCTACGCCCCGTCGGGCAGGACCTTCACCTCGGTGCAGATGAGCTACATCACCTGCTGATCCGCCGATCCGGGCGCGGGCGGACCCGCGCGTGCCCTCCCACCGGCCCGTGGGCGGCGGGAGGGCACGCGTGCGCGCGTCCGGTCAGGACCAGGTGATCAGGCGGCGGGGGTGTTCCAGGACCGCCGCGATGTCGGCCAGGAAGCGGGAGCCGAGTTCGCCGTCGATGAGGCGGTGGTCGAACGACAGGGCCAGGGTGGTGACCTGGCGCGGCTTCACCTTGCCCTTGTGGACCCACGGCTGGAGCTTGATCGCGCCGACCGCGAGGATCGCGGACTCGCCGGGGTTCAGGATGGGCGTGCCGGTGTCGACGCCGAAGACGCCGACGTTGGTGATGGTGATGGTGCCGTTCTGCATGTCGGCCGGGGAGGTCTTGCCGTCGCGGGCCGTGGCGACCAGCGAGGACAGGGACTCCGAGAGCTCGCCGAGGGTCTTGGCGTGGGCGTCCTTGATGTTCGGGACGATCAGCCCGCGGGGGGTGGCCGCCGCGATGCCCAGGTTGACGTAGTGCTTGAGCACGATCTCCTGGGCCGCCTCGTCCCAGGACGCGTTGACGTCCGGGTTGCGGCGGATGGCCACCAGGACCGCCTTGGCGATCAGGAGCAGCGGGTTGATCCGCAGACCGGCGAGGTCCGGGTCGTCCTTGAGCTCCTGGACCAGCTTCATCGTGCGGGTCACGTCGAGGGTGATGAACTCGGTGACGTGCGGCGCGGTGAAGGCCGAGCCGACCATGGCCTGCGCGGTCACCTTGCGGACGCCCTTGACCGGGATACGGGTCTCCCGCGCGCCGGGCTCGACCGCGAGGGCGGCCGGAGCCTGGGCCGGTGCGGCCGGAGCCGGTGCGGCCGGAGCCGGTACGGAGACCGCCGCCGGGGCCGGGGCGGCCTGCGGGGCGATGGCCGCGGCGGCCGCCGCGTGGACGTCCTCGCGGGTCACGACCCCGCCGTCCCCGGTGGGGACGACGGAGGCCAGGTCGATGCCGAGGTCCTTGGCGAGCTTGCGCACGGGCGGCTTGGCCAGCGGACGCTCACCGGCCGGCTGGGCCGGGACGGCGGGCAGCACCGGCGCGGCGACCGGGGCCGGAGCGGGAGCCGTGCCGTTCTGCGCGGGCGTCCCCACGACCGCCTTGCGCGGGCGGCGCTTGGTCGATGCCTCGGAGACCCCGTAGCCGACCAGCACGGGCTGGCGGGCGGGCGCGGCAGCGACGGCCGGGGCGGCCTCGGCGGCCACCGGCTCCGGCTCGGCGCCACCCTCGGTCCGTACCGAGATGATCACCTGGCCGACGTCGACCGTGACGCCCTCCTCGAAGAGGAGCGCGTGCACGACGCCGTCGAACGGGATCGGCAGCTCGACGGCCGCCTTCGCCGTCTCGACCTCGCAGACGACCTGCCCGTCGGTGACGGTGTCACCGGGCTGGACGTACCACTTGAGGATCTCGGCCTCGGTCAGGCCCTCGCCCACGTCGGGCATCTTGAATTCGCGGATGGTCATGAACGTGGCTCCTCAGAACGCCAGCGAGCGGTCGACGGCGTCGAGCACCCGGTCCAGGCCGGGCAGGTACTCGTCCTCCAGGCGGGCCGGCGGGTACGGGGCGTGGAAACCGCCCACGCGCAGCACCGGCGCCTCCAGGTGGTAGAAGCACCGCTCCGTGATGCGGGCGGCGATCTCCGAGCCCACGCCCAGGAAGACCGGAGCCTCGTGGACGACGACGAGCCGACGGGTCTTCTCCACCGACGCCTGGATCCCGTCGAAGTCCACCGGGGACATCGACCGCAGGTCCAGGACCTCCACCGACTTGCCCTCCTCGGCGGCCGCGGCCGCCGCCTCCAGGCACACCTTCACCATCGGGCCGTAGGCGGCCAGGGTGACGTCCGCGCCGTCCCGGGCCACCCGCGCCTTGTGCAGCGGGTGCGGGATGGCCTCGGTGTCGACCTCGCCCTTGTCCCAGTAGCGGCGCTTCGGCTCGAAGAAGATCACCGGGTCGTCGCTGAGGATCGCCTGCTGGAGCATCCAGTACGCGTCCGACGCGTTCGACGGGGAGACCACCTTCAGGCCCGGCACGTGCGCGAAGAGCGCCTCCGGGGACTCGCTGTGGTGCTCGACCGCGCCGATGCCGCCCGCGTACGGGATGCGCACGACGACCGGCAGCTTGATCTTGCCGAGCGCACGGGCGTGCATCTTCGCGAGCTGCGTGACGATCTGGTCGTACGCCGGGAACACGAACCCGTCGAACTGGATCTCCACGACCGGCCGGTACCCGCGCAGCGCCAGGCCGATCGCGGTGCCGACAATGCCCGACTCCGCGAGGGGGGTGTCGATGACCCGCTCCTCGCCGAAGTCCTTCTGCAGGCCGTCGGTGATCCGGAAGACACCGCCCAGCTTGCCGACGTCCTCACCCATGATCAGGACCTTCGGGTCCTGGTCCATGGCCTTGCGCAGCGACTCGTTGAGCGCCTTCGCGATCGACATCTTCTCGACAGCCATCAGTGACCCTCCTCGAAGGACGCGAGGTAGGCGGCGAACTGGGCGCGCTCCTCGTCGACGAGCGCGTGCCCGTCCGCGTAGACGTTGTCGAAGATCGCCATGGTGTCGGGGTCGGGCATGGCGCGCACGACCTCGCGCACCCGCTTGCCCAGGGCCTCGCTCTCGGCCTCCAGCTCCTCGAAGAACGCCTCGTCGGCGCCCCCGGTGGCCAGCAGGTGGGCCTTCAGGCGCAGGATCGGGTCCTTGGCCTCCCAGGCCACCGTCTCCTCGTCCCGCCGGTACTTCGTCGGGTCGTCGGAGGTGGTGTGCGCGCCCATGCGGTACGTGAACGCCTCGACCAGGGTCGGGCCCTCTCCCCGGCGGGCCCGCTCCAGCGCCCAGCGGGTCACGGCCAGGCAGGCCAGGACGTCGTTGCCGTCGACGCGGACGCCGGGGAAGCCGAAGCCCTGGGCGCGCTGGTAGAGCGGCACGCGCATCTGGCGCTCGGTGGGCTCGGAGATCGCCCACTGGTTGTTCTGGCAGAAGAACACCACGGGCGAGTTGTAGACGGCGGAGAAGTTGAAGGCCTCCATCACGTCGCCCTGGCTGGACGCGCCGTCGCCGAAGTAGGCGATGACGGCCGAGTCGGCGCCGTCCTTGGCCACACCCATCGCGTAACCGGTCGCGTGCAGGGTCTGCGAGCCGATGACGATCGTGTACAGGTGGAAGTTGTTGGTGTTCGGGTCCCAGCCGCCGTGGTTCACGCCACGGAACATGCCGAGGAGGTTGGTCGGGTCGACGCCGCGGCACCAGGCCACGCCGTGCTCCCGGTAGGTCGGGAAGACGTAGTCGTCGCCGCGGAGCGCCCGGCCGGAGCCGATCTGCGCAGCCTCCTGGCCGAGGAGCGAGGCCCACAGGCCCAGTTCGCCCTGCCGCTGGAGTGCGGTCGCCTCACCGTCGAAACGGCGGGTGAGCACCATGTCGCGGTACAGCCCGCGCAGGTCCTCGGTGGTGATGTCGGCGACGAAGGGGGCGAACTCTGCGTTCTCCGCGTTCTCGACGCGGTCCCCTTCGGGCGTCAGCAGCTGTACGAGCTGAGGTTCAGCGTCCTGCGTCTGCGCGGTGGCAGCGGCGGGCTTGGCGGCGTTTGCCGCGCCTGCCGCCCGCTTGGTGCCGCTGCTGCGTCGCGGCTTGCGCGCGGCAGTGCTCTCCACGGTCACTTGGTGCTCCTCCGTCGGTCCGGCACCCGGGTTCTCCGGGGTCCAGTGCGGCTCACCTGGATCCGTACCAGCGCACGGGGTGGGTGCGCTCCGCGTACGGGATCAAGGCGTGACAGGTGCCCCGGCGAGTGCCCTGCGCATTGCACGTTACCCAGTGCGCCGCATAACTGCGAAACCCCGCTTGACCTGCGATTTTGCTTGGATTTCCAAGTAAATCCGGGGAAGCGGGAACAACCACTGGTCACAGCCTTGCAGGGGGCCGGAACAACGGCACGTTATCCCGGGTAACTCCGGCAGGGAAGAGGTGAGTGTGTGAAACTGACTTCGTGCGCGAAGACGGAAAAATCAAGGTATTCCTCCTGGACGACCACGAAGTGGTACGTCGGGGTGTCCATGAGCTGTTGTCGGTCGAAGAGGACATCGAGATCGTCGGCGAGGCCGGTACGGCAGCCGACGCCCTGGTCCGCATCCCCGCCACCCGCCCCGACGTGGCCGTGCTCGACGTCCGGCTGCCGGACGGCAGCGGTGTGGAGGTGTGCCGCGAGGTGCGCTCCCAGAACGAGGACGTCAAGTGCCTGATGCTGACCTCGTTCGCCGACGACGAGGCGCTGTTCGACGCGATCATGGCCGGCGCCTCGGGCTACGTGCTCAAGGCGATCCGCGGCAATGAGCTGCTCAGCGCCGTACGGGACGTGGCGGCGGGCAAGTCGCTGCTGGACCCGGTGGCCACCGCCCGGGTGCTGGAGCGGCTGCGCGACGGCAAGAACGGCAAGGGCGACGACCGGCTCTCGAACCTCACCGAGCAGGAGCGGAAGATCCTCGACCTGATCGGCGAGGGCCTGACCAACCGCGTGATCGGCGAGCGGCTGCACCTGGCCGAGAAGACGATCAAGAACTACGTCTCCAGCCTGCTCTCCAAGCTGGGCATGGAGCGCCGCTCCCAGGCCGCGGCCTATGTGGCCCGCCTGCAGGCCGAAAAGCGGAATTGATCTACCCGTTTCCATGACGCAGCGTGACACCCCGTGGCCTTCTCATTCCACGGGGCGAGCTGTTCAATTCGGGACCAACGTCCTCGATCATGGGGGCGGGCTCCTCTTTCCCGGCACGGTGTCGGTACCGGAAAGTGGGACGCATGTCCCCAGAGGAACTCCACGCCATCGAACTGCTGCGCCAGGTGCCCTACGGCCGAGTCGCCACCAGCATGCGCGCGCTGCCCTTCCTCGCCCTCGCCCGCCACATCGTGGTGGAGGACAAGGTCATTCTGAGGATGCACGCCGGCTTCGGCTACCACCAGGCCTGCAACGGCAGCGTGGTCGCCTACGGGGCGGACAACTTCAATTCCGGGGACCCCCGGCTGTGGTCGGTCCAGTTCACTGGAACGGCCCAGATCGTCGAGCCGACCACCGCCGAACTGGAACTGTTCGGCTCCGGTCCGCATTTCGTGGACGGAGCGGTCTTCGACCCCGTCTACATGCGCATCGAACCCCAGTTCTTCAGCGTGCACTCGCTCGCCGGAAGCCCGGACCGCGCGTACCAGCACGCCCTCTGACGCTCCGGGATCCCGGGATCCCTGCTTCCGCTATTCCGCGTCGTCCACGTTGCGCGGGCTGTCGCCGTCGCTCTTCGACGGCGACGGCGAGAACGAGAAGCTGCGCGACGGCGAGACCGTCGGTGAACTGCTCTTGGACTCGGTCGGCGTCGGCGAGGTCGACGTCGTCGGCGTTGGCGAGGTCGACGGGGTGGAGCTCTGCGTCCGGCTCTTGCTCGGCTGGACCGAGAAGTCGTTGGACGAGGGAGTGTGGTCCGGAGTCTGGTGCGACGGCGTGTCCGCCGAGGCTCCGGGCGTGCTCGGCTGCCCGCCGGGAGTGCTCTGCTGGGTGCTCGGCCCGTCCCCGCCCTTCTTGCCGCCCACCTCGCTGACGGCGTAGGCCACGCCCACCGCCACGGCGACGACCGCGAGCACCGCGAAGAGCCACATCTTCCAGCGGCTGCCGTTGCCCCGGTCGTCGTACCCGTCGTAGCCGTCGTAGCCGCCCCGTCCGCCCTGGCCGCCGCCGGGGAAGGCGGTGCCGTCGTCCGGGTTCAGCGGCGGCACCATCGGCTGCTGGAACTGCGAGGTCATGGCGTTCGACCCGTAGGCCGGCTGGCCGCCCGTCCCGCCCGTGGACATGGCCGTGGTCTGGGCCGGGCCGCGGCCGTGCGGCAGGGCCATGGTGACCGGGCCGGTGTTCCAGGTGCCGGTGCCCGGCCCCTGGTCGTGCAGCATCTGGAGGGCGTACTGGACCAGCCCGCGCATCTCCTCGGCGCTCTGGAACCGGTCGTCCGGGTCCTTGGCGAGGGAGCGCATGACCAGGCCGTCGAGCTCCGGCGGGATGCTGTGGCCCTCCGGCAGCTGTGAGGGCGGCACCGGGGCGTCCTGCACGTGCTGGTAGACCACCGACAGCGGGGTCTCGCCGGTGAAGGGGGGCCGCAGGGCGAGGAGTTCGTACAGCAGGCAGCCGGTGGCGTACAGGTCGGAGCGGTGGTCCACGGCCTTGCCGAGGGCCTGTTCCGGCGACAGGTACTGCGGAGTGCCCATGACCATGCCGGTCTGAGTCATCGTCGACTGCGCGCCGTGCAGGGCGCGGGCGATGCCGAAGTCCATCACCTTCACGGCGCCGGTCTCGGTGATGATGACGTTGGCGGGCTTGATGTCGCGGTGCACGATGCCGTGCTGGTGCGAGTACGCGAGTGCTTCGAGCACGCCCGAGGTGATGATGAGCGCCTGCTCGGGGCCCGGGGCCTCGGCGCTGATCAGCAGGTCGCGGATGGTGCGGCCCTCGACGAGCTCCATCACGATGTACGGGACGGTGTTCGGGCCGACCCGGTCCTCGCCCGAGTCGTACACGGCGACGACGGCGTGGTGGTTGAGCCCGGCGACGGACTGTGCCTCACGCGTGAAGCGGGCCTTCGAGACGGGGTCCTCGGCCAGGTCGGCGCGGAGCAGCTTGACGGCGACGGTGCGGCCCAGGCGTACGTCCTCGGCGGCGAACACCTCGGCCATGCCGCCCCGGCCCAGCCGGTGCGTCAGCCGGTAACGGCCGTCTCCCACCAGGCCGCCGGCGCCCCAGTGCTCAGGACCCTCGGTCATCCCGGCGCCGTTTCCCTCGGGTTCGGGTGCCATCAGTCCTCGCCTGTCGTCTCTCTCGGCCGCAGCTGGGCGGATACCTCTTCTTTGGTGCTCCGATGAACGCTACAGCCTCGGACCCGGTCGCCGTTCGGACAAGCAGTCCTGTGGCAGCGCGGTCACAGAACGGGTACCTGGCTTGACGTGTGCTTGCCCTCCGGCAGACTGGGCGCGACACAAGCAGCTGAGGGGAAGCAACAGTCATGAGCCAGGACGGCACTCAGGGCCGGTACGCAGGCGGTTCCCTGGCCCGTGGCCGTTACCAGCTACGGGATTTGCTCGGCGAGGGCGGCATGGCCGCCGTGTACCTCGCGCACGACACGGCGCTCGACCGCCAGGTGGCCATCAAGACGCTGCACACGGAGCTCGGGCGCGAGCAGTCCTTCCGCGAGCGGTTCCGTCGCGAGGCCCAGGCTGTAGCGAAACTGTCGCACACCAACATCGTCTCGGTGTTCGACACGGGTGAGGACGAGTTCGAGGGCTCGCTCATGCCGTACATCGTCATGGAGTACGTGGAGGGGCAGCCGCTCGGCTCCGTGCTCCAGGCGGACATCGCGCAGTACGGCGCGATGCCGGCCGACAAGGCGCTGAAGGTGACGGCCGACGTACTGGCCGCCCTGGACACCAGCCACGAGATGGGGCTCGTCCACCGCGACATCAAGCCGGGCAACGTCATGATGACCAAGCGCGGCGTGGTCAAGGTCATGGACTTCGGCATCGCCCGCGCCATGCAGTCGGGGGTCACCTCGATGACGCAGACCGGCATGGTCGTCGGCACCCCGCAGTACCTGTCGCCCGAGCAGGCGCTGGGCCGCGCGGTGGACGCCCGCTCCGACCTGTACTCGGTCGGCATCATGCTGTTCCAGCTGCTGACCGGGCGGCTCCCGTTCGAAGCGGACTCGCCGCTGGCCATAGCGTACGCACACGTGCAGGAGGAGCCGGTCGCTCCGTCCTCCATCAACCGGTCGGTGACGCCGGCGATGGACGCGCTGGTGGCGCGCGCGCTGAAGAAGAACCCGAACGAGCGTTTCCACACGGCAGCGGCCATGGCCGACGAGATCGCCCGGGTGCGGGCGGCCGGGCAGACCGGGGCGCCGGTCATCATCCAGGGCGCCGGGCCCGCGAACAGCGGGTCGGGCGTCGGCTCGGCCGTGTTCCCGCCGGTGGACTCCGGCTTCCAGGCCCAGCCGCAGTCGGTGCAGCAGCCGTACTCGGTCCCGCAGACCCCGCCGCCCGGTCCGTACGGGCCGCCGACGCCGGCGCCGCAGCCGCACGCGCAGGGGGGCTACGCCTACCCGCACACGCCCGCGCCGCACACTCCCGCGCCGCAGGCGTACTCGCCGCAGACCCCGCCGCCGTACACGATCTCCCCCGCGACCTCGCAGAGCCCGTCGGGCTCGGGCGGCGGCGCGGGCGGCAAGCGGAACATGCCGGTGGTCGTGGGCGCGATCGCGGTGTCGCTGCTGGCGATCGGCGGCCTGATCGCGGTGATCGCCAACGGCGACGACGAGAAGGACAAGGGCGGCTCGACGGCGGGCGGCACGACCAGCTCCTCCGCCCCCGCGAAGGCCGGGTTCAAGGGGCCGGACACCTCTCGCACCATCGACCCGGCCAAGTGCAAGGATCCGACGAGGCACTACAGGGAGGACGGCAAGTTCTCGGCGCCGGACCTGCGGTACAAGAACCTGCTCTCCGTGAAGGCCTGCATCCAGGCCTCGGGGGGCCTGTACGACATCGTCGAGAAGGACGAGGCCGTGTACGGCAAGGACACCGTGCTCGAGCAGTCGCCGCGGCAAGGCGACCCGATCGCGAAGGAAGGCACGAAGTACACGCTGACCGTGTCGACCGGTAACCCCGAATAGCGCGGACACTGCTCCAGACCGGCATCCCGGGCACCCCGATGGGGCGCCCGGGATGCCGCTTTTGCCCCGTTATGTAAATCTGAGCGCATATCTCCGCACGATCTGCACGCTCGGGACGGGAGGGGCACCCCGTGATCCAAGGCTTCCGCCCGACGCGCTGGCTGGCCTGCGCCGCCCTCGCCGCCGCCGCGCTCGCGCCCACCGCCCCCGCCTACGCCTACGCCTGGCACCTCGCCCCCGCCCCCCGCGCCGCCGCCCCCGCGCCGCCGGACGACACCCCCCGGGAGCTGGCCGGCTCCGCGGCCGGGGTCGGCCGGGACCGGCCCGGACGACCGGCCGGCGAACCCGCGAACCCGGAGCTGGTGGTGGCCGCCCGGCCCCTTCCGGTCCGCCCGCGCACCGAACCGCAGGAACCCGTGCGGACCGAGCCGACCCCGCCCGCGCCGATCAGCGCGCTGGGCACCGAGCCGAACGAGCGGGCCGCCGATCTGGCCGCGCACATAATGCCGCTGGGCACCGGGTTCGCCCTGATGGGACTGGGCCTGGGCTACCTCGGCATGCGGCTGCGCCGGAGCGCGTAAGGAGCCGCGGGAGCGGCCCGAGGCAGTTGCCGCCGGCGAGCATACTCGGTATACATACCGAGTATGTCGATCCGTCACGGCCTGCTCGCCCTGCTCGAACAGGGCCCCAGGTACGGCTCCCAGCTGCGCACCGAGTTCGAATCCCGCACCGGCTCCACCTGGCCCCTCAACGTCGGGCAGGTGTACACCACCCTGGCCCGCCTCGAACGGGACGGCCTCGTCGCGCCCGGCGGCGAGGACTCCGCCGGGCACACCCTCTACGCCATCACCGACTCCGGCCGGAGCGAACTGCGCGAGTGGTACGAGCGCCCCGTCGACCGCGCCAACCCGCCCCGCGACGAGCTGTCCATCAAGCTCGCCATGGCCGTCGGCGCCCCCGGCGTGGACATCCGCGCCGTCATCCAGGCCCAACGCCACGCCACCATCAAGGCGATGCAGGACTACACCCGGCTCAAGGCCACCGCGCTCGCCGCGGTCGAGAGCGGGCGGTCCCGCGAACGCGACGACGTGGCCTGGCTGCTCGTCCTGGAGCAGCTGATCTTCCAGACCGAGGCCGAGGCCCGCTGGCTCGACCACTGCGAAGCCCGGCTGGTCCGGCTCTCCCTCCCGGCCGACGGGAGAGCCGCACACCCCGGACCGCCCCAGGCCGAACCGCCCCACCCCGAACCGCCGCGGGCCGCCGCCGAAGACGCCGTGACCCCGGCTCCGGCCCCGACCTCCACCACCCGGCCCCGTACCGGACGCTTCCGGCGAGGCTGAACCACCGTTCCAGGGGGGACCCTTCATGTCCGAACAGCACCAGACCCAGCAACCCGTACTGCAGTTGGACCGGCTCGTCCGCACCCACGGCAGCGGCGCCACCGAGGTCCACGCCCTGCGCGGCATCGACCTCTCCGTGTACCCCGGCGAACTCGTCGCCGTCATGGGCCCGTCCGGCTCCGGGAAGTCCACGCTGCTCACCCTCGCGGGCGGACTCGACACCCCGACCAGCGGCCGGGTCATCGTGGAAGGCACCGACATCACGGCCGCCGGCCGCAAGGAACTCGCCGCGCTCCGCCGCCGCAGCATCGGCTACGTCTTCCAGGACTACAACCTGATCCCGGCGCTCACCGCGGCCGAGAACGTGGCCCTGCCCCGCGAGCTGGACGGCGTCTCCGCCCGCAAGGCCCGGGTCTCCGCCCTCGCCGCACTGGAGGAGATGGGCCTGGGCTCCCTCGCCGACCGCTTCCCCGACGAGATGTCCGGCGGCCAGCAGCAGCGCGTGGCCATCGCCCGCGCCCTGGTCGGCGACCGCCGCCTGGTCCTCGCCGACGAACCCACCGGCGCCCTCGACTCCGAGACCGGCGAGTCCGTCCTGGCCCTGCTGCGCTCGCGCTGCGACGCCGGCGCGGCCGGGATCCTCGTCACGCACGAGCCGCGGTTCGCCGCCTGGGCCGACCGCGTGGTCTTCCTGCGCGACGGCAACGTGATCGACGAGACCCTGCGCAGCGGGGCCGACTCCCTGCTCTCCGGGCAGGCGGCCCGCCCGTGACCTCCTCGCTCCACGGCTGGTACCACTCCTGGGTCGCGGCGCTGCGCATCGCCCGCCGCGACGCCTGGCGCGCCAAGGGCCGCAGCTCCCTGGTCCTCGCGATGCTCGCCCTGCCGATCGTCGGGGTGAGCGCGGCCGACCTCACGCTGCGCAGCGCCCAGCTCTCCCCCGAACAGGCCGTCGCCCGTCAGGTCGGCGCCGCCGACGCCCGGGTGCGCTCCTCGTCCATGGGCGGGCCCATCTTCCAGAAGCCCGACGGCTCCGGCTTCGCGCCCGCCGGCGGCTTCGACGACCACGTCTACCGGCCCAGGCCCAAGGAGGACCAGGCGGATCCGGTGGGCGCGGCGCTCCCGGCCGGCGTCCAGACGGTCAAGGACTCCCACGCGTACGCCAAGGTCCGCACCCGGCACGGGCTGCTCGACACCGAACTGCGCGAACTCGACACCTTCAGCCCGCTGACGGCCGGGCTGATCACGGTCGACCGCGGGCGGCTGCCCGAGACCGCGGGCGAGGTCATCGCCACCACCGCCTTCCTGAAGAACTCCGGGTTCCACGTCGGTTCCTCGGTCACCCCGCGCGGCATGAACTCCTCGTACAGGATCGTCGGCGCCTACGAGGTGCCGGACGAGCTCAAGCGGGACGAGCTCATCGCCCCGCCCGGGACCCTGTTCACCCCGCTCGACCAGGCCCTCCAGGCCTCCGGAGCACCCGGGTTGCACCCCCAGGCCTCCTACCTGGTCAAGCTCGGCGGCGATGGTTTCACGTGGAACATGGTCCAGGCGGCCAACGCCAAGGGCCTGGTCGTCACCTCCCGCGCCGTCGCCCTCGACCCGCCCGCCGACTCCGACGTGCCGCTGTACCGGCAGGAGCCGAAGGAGCGCTACACCACCAGCGGCAACAGAGCCGTCCAGATGGCCACCCTCGCCACCATCGTGGGCCTCGCGATGCTGGAGATCTGCCTGCTCGCCGGACCCGCCTTCGCGGTCGGCGCCCGGCGCTCGCGCCGCCAGCTGGGCCTGGTCGGCGCCAACGGCGGCGACCGGCGGCACATCCGCTCCATCGTGCTCTCCGGCGGCCTGGTCATCGGCGCCGTGGCCGCCGTCACCGGCACGGCCGTCGGCATCGCGCTCACCATCGTGCTGCGGCCGGTGCTGGAGGAGTACCTCGGCAACCGCTTCGGCGGCCTCGACTTCCGCCCGCTGGAACTCGCCGGCATCGCCCTGCTCGCCGTGGTGACCGGCCTGCTCGCCGCGATCGTCCCCGCCGTCACCGCGTCCCGGCAGACCGTACTGGCCTCGCTGACCGGCCGCCGCGGGGTCCGCCACGCCAACCGCGTGCTGCCCGTCATCGGCCTGATCGCCGTCGGCGCCGGCGCCGCGATCGCCCTGTACGGCACGACCTCGCAGATGGGCGCCACCGTGGTGGCCGCCGGCAGCGCGCTGGCCGAGCTCGGCATCGTCGCCCTCACCCCGGTCCTGGTCGGCCTGTTCGGGCGGCTCGGGCGGTGGCTGCCGCTGTCGCCGCGGCTCGCACTGCGCGACGCCGTGCGCAACCGGGGGCGTACGGCACCCGCCGTCGCCGCGGTACTGGCCGCCGTGGCGGGAAGCGTGGCGGTGGCCACGTACCAGCACAGCGACGAGGTGCAGAGGCGGCACGCGTACGTCGCCGACCTGCCGCACGGCACCGGACTGCTGGAGACCAGTGAGAACAGCGCCCACAAGGAGGTGCCCGCCCTGCGCGAGGTCCTCTCCAAGCAACTCCCGCTGGGCGTGCGGGCGGACGTCGACCGTCTCGTCGTCGGCAAGCCGGGCTGCGAGCCGTACTCCTCGGAACCGGGCTGCGGCCGCGTCGAGATCATCACGCCCAGGGAACAGCGCTGCCCGCTCGACGGCATCGTGGGCCTGCCCCCCTCCGCCGACCCGAACCAGGCGAAGGAACTGCGCCAGGACTGGCGTTGCCAGCGCAGCCGGCGCGGCGCCCAGCACGAGATCGTCGTCGCCGACGAGACGCTGCTCTCCGTACTCGCCGTGACCGATCCGGGCTCCGTCGCCGCCCTCAAGGCCGGACAGGCCGTCTCCTTCGACAAGCGCAACGTCAAGGACGGCAAGCTCACCCTGCGGGTCATCACCGACTCCGAGGCGGCCGACGTCATCGCCAAGCCCGGCCAGGACCCGCCGGGCGAGGACAAGGCCCTCCCCGTCCACCAGGCGCCCGACAGCGCCGAGGGCTGGGGCATCCAGGCGATCCTGCCCCCGGCGGCCGCCAAGGCCACCGGGCTGACCACGGCCCCGTTCGGCGCCTACTTCAGCCTCGACGGAACCGCCGGCACCGAGCAGCGGCAGAAGGTCGCCGGGGAGATCGACCGAATGGGCGTGGAGGCCTACGTCCGCATCGAGGCGGGCTACCAGGGCGACGACAGCCTCACCCTGCTCGCCCTCACCGTCTTCGCCGGCCTGGTCACCATCGGCGCGGCCGGCATCGCCACCGGGCTCGCCCAGGCCGACGCCGAGGCCGACCTGAAGACCCTGGCAGCGGTCGGCGCCTCACCGCGGGTGCGGCGCACGCTGAGCGGCTTCCAGTGCGGGGTGGTCGCCCTGATGGGCGTGGTCCTGGGCTCGGCGGCCGGCATCCTGCCCGCGATCGGGCTGCGTCTCACCGAGCGCCGGGCGATGGAGCGGCTCTTCCAGTCGGACATCGCGAGCGGCTCGATGACGCTCGACGACATGCCGTACATGCCGATCGCGGTGCCCTGGCCGACCCTGGGCATGCTCCTCGTCGCCGTCCCGCTGGGCGCGGCACTGCTCGCCGCCCTGGTCACCCGTTCGAGCGGCGCGCTCGCCCGGCGGACGGCCGGCTGAAACCGTGCCCCCGTACAGGGTGGATCACGCCCGTACGGGGGCACACGTCTGCTGACGAAGGTGTGCGAGAGAATGACTGGCATGGAGATGCCGAGGAGTGAACGGTCGCAGGACAGCCCCCCGAACGTCTTGATCGTGGGACAGGACGGGATGGCGGTCGGCGGCGCCGATGACGAGTCGCGCGAGGTCCCGGTGACGGAGATGGTCGAACAGCCCGCCAAGGTCATGCGGATCGGCAGCATGATCAAGCAACTCCTGGAAGAGGTACGTGCAGCGCCTCTCGACGAGGCGAGCCGGGTCCGGCTCAAGGACATCCATGCGGCCTCGGTGAAGGAGCTGGAGGACGGCCTGGCTCCCGAGCTCGTGGAGGAACTGGAGCGCCTGTCCCTCCCGTTCACCGAGGAGGCCATTCCCTCCGAGGCGGAACTGCGCATCGCGCAGGCGCAGTTGGTGGGCTGGCTGGAAGGCCTGTTCCACGGCATCCAGACGGCCCTGTTCGCACAGCAGATGGCGGCGCGGGCCCAACTGGAACAGATGCGCCGCGCCCTCCCTCCGGGGGCCCCGACGGACGACGAAGACGGCCACGGCCCGGTCCGCTCGGGCCCGTACCTCTAGCCCCCGGCGGTCAGCCGAAACCAGGCGGGTCCCGCCGCGCCCCCACTGCGCGACGGGACCCGCCTGTGCCGTGTGCGGCGCCACTGCCGGGGCTCCGCCCCGGACCCCGCGGGGCGATTCCAGCCCCGCCGGCGTTTGAGGCGCGGGGGTCCGGGGGCGGAGCCCCCCGGCAACGGCGCCGCACCCCCACCCGCACCGCAGCCCCCGCGCCACGGATAAGCGGCCGGTAAGTGTGCCTCCCCGCAGGGGACATGGCCGACGCATACTCGGGGGATGAGCTACGACGCAATCGTGCTGGCCGGCGGCGCCGCGAGGCGGCTCGGCGGGGCCGACAAGCCCGCCCTCAGCGTCGGCGGCCGCACCCTCCTCGACCGCGTCCTCGACGCCTGCCAGGGCGCCCGCACCACCGTGGTCGTCGGCAGCCGCCACCCCACCTCCCGCCCCGTCCTGTGGACCCGCGAGGACCCCCCCGGCACCGGCCCCGTCGCCGCGCTGGACGCCGGGCTCCGCCACACCACGGCCGAGGTGGTCCTCGTACTCTCCGCCGACCTGCCGTTCCTCGACCGGGACACCGTCCGGGCCCTGCTCGACGCCCCCGGCACGGACACCGCGGACGGGGCGATGCTGCGGGACGCCGACGGCCGCGACCAGCCCCTCGTCGCCGCCTACCGGGCCGAACCGCTGCGCCGCGAGATCGCCCTGCTCGCCACCGAGCACAGCACCCTCGGCGGCCTCCCGCTGCGCGCCCTCACCGCCGAACTCGACCTCGCGCACATCGAAGCGGCGCCCCTGGCCTCCTTCGACTGCGACACCTGGGAGGACCTTGCGGCGGCCCGGGCCCGGATCAGGGAGCATGGAAACGTGTTGGAGCAATGGATCACCGCAGTCAAGAACGAGCTGGGCATCGACCTCCACGTCGACACCACGACCCTGCTCGACCTCGCACGTGACGCCGCCCACGGCGTCGCCCGGCCCGCCGCACCGCTGACCACCTTCCTCGTCGGCTACGCGGCCGCCCAAGCCGAAGCCACCGGCGCGGACCCCGCCCGTGCCGTCGCCGAGGCCTCCCGCAAGGCCGCCGACCTGGCACTGCGCTGGGCCGCGGAAGCCGACACCGCCGACCAGAACGGCTCCGGATGACCCCCCTCGACGCCGAGCACGCCCTCGACCAGGCACTGGCCCTGGTCAGCCGCAGCGGCCCCGGCCACGGCCCGCACGGCGGCTCCGGCGGCGGATCCGGTGCCGGCGACGGCGGCGGGGGCCACCGCGCGCTCCCCTGGCCGCGGGCCCGGGAGGCCGCCGTCCGCGCCGGGAGCGGGGTCCGGGCGCGTACGCACCGGGTGCCCCTGGCGGACGCCCTCGGCGAAGTGCTGGCCGAGCCCCTGGACGCCCTCACCGACCTCCCGTCCTTCGACACCTCCGCCATGGACGGCTGGGCCGTCTCCGGCCCCGGCCCGTGGACCGTGCGCACCGGCGAGGGCGTGCTGGCCGGTACCGACCGGCCCGAGGCCCTCGCGGACGGCGAGGCCGTACGGATCGCCACCGGCGCCCGGATCCCCGCCGACACCACCGCCGTCATCCGCAGCGAGCACAGCCGCGAGTCCGGCGCCCAGCTCTTTGCCGAGCGGCCCGTCACCACCGGCCAGGACATCCGCCCGCGCGGCCAGGAGTGCCGCTCCGGCGACCTGCTGCTGCCCGCCGGATCCCTGGTCACCCCGGCCGTGCTCGGCCTCGCCGCGGCCGCCGGGTACGACGCGCTGACCACCCGGCCCCGGCCCCGCGTGGAGATCCTGGTGCTCGGCGACGAGCTCCTCACCGAGGGCCTCCCGCACGACGGTCTGATCCGCGACGCCCTCAGCCCCATGCTCGCCCCCTGGCTCACCCGGCTCGGCGCCGACGTCGTGGCCACCCGGCGGCTCGGCGACGACCCCGCCGGGGTCGAGGCCCTGCTGAAGGCCGTCACCACCTCCACCGCCGACCTCCTGGTCACCACCGGCGGCACCGCCTCCGGCCCCGTCGACCACGTCCACCCCGTGCTGGAGCGGGCCGGCGCCGAACTGCTCGTCGACGGGGTCGCCGTACGCCCGGGGCATCCGATGCTGCTGGCCCGGATCGGCGACCGGGCCGACGGAAGGCACCTGGTGGGGCTGCCCGGCAACCCCCTCGCCGCCGTCTCCGGGCTCCTGACCCTCGCCGAACCGCTGCTGCGCGCCCTCGCCGGCCGCCGCCGGCGCCCGCGCTACACGGCGGCGGTCGAGGGCGACGTACCGGGCCACCCGCACGACACCCGGCTCGTCCCGGTGCGGCTGGGCGACGAACACGCGGTCCCGCTGCGCTACAACGGCCCCGCGATGCTGCGCGGTGTGGCGGCCGGCGACGCGCTGGCCGTCGTACCGCCGAACGGAGCGCGGTCCGGGCAGGAACTGGAGATCCTGGACCTGCCCTGGGCCTCGGGGGGATGTTTCACGTGAAACTCCACGGCCAGGACGCCATGGCCCGCGGCGCCGACGAGAAACTCGTCTCCCGGCGCATCAAACTGCCCAGGCGCATCGTCGAGAAACCGCTGCGGCAGGTCTCCAAACGCCTGCTGATGGCCCTGTTCGTGCTGTTCCTGACGGTCCTCATCGTGTGGGTGGACCGCGAGGGCTACCACGACAACGCCGACGAGGAAGTCGACTTCCTCGACTGCGTCTACTACGCGACCGTGAGCCTGTCGACGACCGGCTACGGCGACATCGTCCCGTACAGCGACAGCGCGCGGCTGACGAACATCCTGCTCATCACGCCCCTGCGCGTGCTGTTCCTGATCATCCTGGTCGGTACCACCCTGGAAGTCCTCACGGAGCGCACGAGGGAAGAGTGGCGGCTGAACCGCTGGAGGAAGAACTTGCGTGACCACACGGTCGTCGTCGGCTTCGGCACCAAGGGCCGCTCGGCCCTGATGACGCTGCTGGCCACCGGGCTCGCCAAGGAGCAGGTCGTCATCGTCGACCCCAGCGCCAAGGTGATCGACACGGCCAACGCGGAGGGGTTCACGGGCGTCGTCGGCGACGCCACCCGCTCCGACGTCCTGCTGCGCGCCGAACTGACGAAGGCCCGGCAGATCGTCATCGCCACGCAGCGGGACGACACGGCGGTGCTGGTGACCCTGACGGCCCGCCAGCTCAACCGGGGCGCGAAGATCGTCGCCGCCGTCCGCGAGGAGGAGAACGCGCCGCTGCTGCGCCAGTCCGGGGCCGACGCGGTCATCACGAGCGCGAGCGCGGCCGGCCGGCTGCTGGGCCTGTCGGTGCTCAGCCCGAGCGCGGGAGCCGTGATGGAGGACCTGATCCAGCAGGGCAGCGGCCTCGACCTCATCGAACGGCCCGTGAACAAGTCCGAGGTCGGCAAGTCGGTCCGGGAGACCTCCGACCTGGTGGTGAGCGTGCTGCGCGGACACCGGCTGCTGCCCTACGACGACCCGCACGCCGGCCCGCTCCAGCTGACGGACCGTCTCATCACCATCGTCCGCGCGGTACCGCCCGCCTCCGCGCCCGTGCCGCTGGGCCAGGCCGAGTAGTTGGGCTAGCCTCCGGGCCATGCATGCGATCACGATCGAGCAGCCCGGCGGCCCCGAGGCCCTCGTCTGGACCGACGTACCCGATCCGGTGGCAGGCGAGGGCGAGGTCCTCGTCGAGGTCGCGGCGAGCGCCGTGAACCGCGCCGACCTCCTCCAGCGCCAGGGGTTCTACAACCCGCCGCCCGGCGCCTCCCCCTACCCCGGCCTCGAATGCTCCGGACGGGTCAGCGAGATCGGGCCCGGGGTGTCCGGCTGGGCGGTGGGCGACGAGGTGTGCGCCCTGCTGTCGGGCGGCGGCTACGCGCAGAAGGTGGCCGTCCCCGCGGGCCAGCTGCTGCCCGTCCCGGCGGGCATGGACCTGGTGGCGGCGGCCGCGCTGCCCGAGACGGTCTGCACGGTGTGGTCCAACGTGTTCATGGTGGCGGGCCTGCGCCCCGGCGAGACCCTGCTGGTGCACGGCGGGTCCAGCGGCATCGGCACGACGGCCATCCAGCTCGGCAAGGCGGTCGGCGCGCGGGTGGCGGTGACGGCGGGCAGCAAGGAGAAGCTCGAACGCTGCGCCGAACTGGGCGCGGACATCCTGATCGACTACCGCGAGCAGGACTTCGTGGAGGAGATCAAGGCGGCGACCGGCGGGGCCGGGGCCGACGTGATCCTGGACATCATGGGCGCGAAGTACCTCGACCGGAACGTGGCCGCCCTCGCGGTGAACGGCCGCCTCGCGGTGATCGGCCTCCAGGGCGGCGTCAAGGCCGAGCTGAACCTGGGCGCGCTGCTGGCCAAGCGGGCGGCGATCACCGCGACGACCCTGCGGGCGAGGCCGCTGGAGGAGAAGGCGGCCATCGTGGCGGCCGTACGGGAGCACGTCTGGCCCCTGGTGGCCGCGGGCCGCGTCCGCCCGGTGGTGCACGCGGCGCTCCCGATCACGGAGGCGGCCGAGGCCCACCGCGTCCTGGAGGCGAGCAGCCACGTCGGCAAGGTGCTGCTCACGGTGCCTGCGGCCTGAGCGCGGCGGCCACCAGCCCCTCCAGGTCGTCGCGGCCGACCTCCTCGGCCCCCGCGAGCAGCCGGTCCAGGATCAGCCCGTCCACGCACGCCAGCAGGGTGTGCGTGCGGGCGTCCGGGTCGGGGGCGCCGTGGGCCGCGACGAAGGCCCGTACGAGGTCCCGGCCCGCGTTGTCGCGCGGGACCAGGATCTCGCGGAGCTCCGGATCGCGGACGCTCTCGACGGCGCAGGTGTAGCGGGCGAGGGAGCGGGTCCTGCCCTCCCCCGCCAGCCGGCTCCGGGCCAGCGCGGCGAAGCCGTCGACCAGCTCGGACGGGGTCCGCGGGACGGGCGCCGCCTCGCCGGTGCGCTGCAGTTCGGCCTGGTCGCGGGCCACGAGGCGGCGTACGAGCGCGGTCAGCAGGGCGGCCCGGGTACGGAAATAGGCCGAGGTCGTGCCGGCCGGCAGCCCGGCGGCCCGGTCCACGGCGCGGTGGGTCAGCCCGCGCATGCCGGATGCGGCCAGGACTTCGAGGGCCGCGTCGGCCAGCAGGGTTCGGCGTTCTTCACTCACCCCCCATTTCTACACCTGTAGAAACCTCGGAGTACGCTGCACCCCCAGGACTTCTACACCTGTAGAAACGGGAGGTGCGCCATGAGTGGCACGGCAGTGGTGGTCGGCGGGGGCATCGGCGGGCTCGCCGCCGCGATAGGGCTGCACCGCACGGGCTGGCAGGTGACCGTGCTGGAACGGGCCGCCGTCCTGGACGACGCGGGCGCCGGAATTTCCCTCGCCGCCAACGGGATCCGCGCCCTGGACGCGCTGGGCGTGGGCGGGGCCGTACGGGCCGCCGCGCGCCGCCAGTACACGGGCGGGACCCGGACCCCCGACGGGCGCGTGCTCTCCCGGATGGACGGCGCGGCCCTCGAACGCGCCCTCGGCACCCCGATGACCGGCATCCCCCGCGCGGAACTCCACCGGCTGCTGCAGGCGGCCCTGCCGGAGCCCTGCCTGCGCACGGGCGTCGGCACGCTCGCCTCCCTGGCCGACGCCGACCTGCTCGTCGCCGCCGACGGGGTGCGCAGCGGCATCCGCGCCGAGCTCTTCCCCGGGCACCCCGGCCCCGTCTACAGCGGTTCCACCGTCCTGCGCGCCATCACCGCCGCACCGGTCCCGCTGGACACCGACTTCGAGCTGACGTGGGGGCCGGGCGCGGAGTTCGGGCACATCGGCTTCACGGACGGCCGCGCCGAATGGCACGCGGTGCTCGCCGCCCCGGCCGGCATCCGACACCGGGACCCGCTCGCCTTTCTGGCGGGCCGCTTCGGGGACTGGCACCGGCCCGTCCCCGAACTCCTGGCCGCCACCCGCAGTGAGGACGTCCTGCACCACGACATCCACGAGCTGGTCACGCCGCTGCCGGCCTACGCGGTCGGCCGGGTCGCGCTGCTCGGGGACGCCGCGCACGCCATGACCCCGAACCTCGGGCAGGGCGCGTGCCAGGCGCTGGAGGACGCGGTGGTGCTGGCCGCCGAGCTGGCCGCGGGGCCGTCCGTGGAGGCCGCGCTGACCCGGTACGACGCCGTACGCCGCCCCCGCGCCCAGAGCGTGGCCCGCGCGGCCCGCCAGGCCGGCCGCCTGGGCCACCGCCTGTCCCACCCGCTCGCGGTGTCCGCCCGCAACACGGCCCTCCGCCTGGCCCCCTCGGGAGCCACGATCAACGCCATCCTCCGCCACGCGAACTGGACCCCACCGAAGCTTCCCTGAGGGGGCCGGTGGGGCTTCGTGTGCGGCTCCGCTGTCGGGGGCTCCGCCCCAGGGTCTTTCAGCCCGTCCGGCGTTTGAGGACCGGGTCCGGGCAGCGCCCGGGGAACGGCGGAAGGGCGGGTGGGGGACGGCTCCGCGCAGCGGCAACCGCCCCCGCCGGACGGCTACAGGCTGCGCAGCAGCACCGCCGGGGATTCCACGCAGTCCGCGACGTAGCGCAGGAAGCCCCCCGCCGTACCCCCGTCGCAGACCCGGTGGTCGAACGTCAGAGACAGCTGCACGACCTGCCTCACCGCCAACTCACCCCCATGCACCCACGGCTTCGCCATGATCCGCCCAACACCCAGCATGGCCGCCTCCGGGTGGTTGATGATCGGCGTGGAGCCGTCGACCCCGAACACCCCGTAGTTGTTCAGGGTGAACGTCCCGCCGGTGAGGTCCGCCGGGGACAGCTTCCCGCCCCGCGCCAGCTCCGTCAGCCGGGCGAACTCCGCCGACAGGGCCTCCGGGTTCATCGCGTGCGCATCCCGGACGACCGGGACCATCAGCCCGCGTTCCGTCTGCGCGGCGAAGCCCAGGTGCACCGACGGCAGCCGGACGATCTCGTTCGCCGCCAGGTCCACCGTGGAGTTGAGCTCCGGGTACTTCGCGAGCGCGGCCGTGCAGATCCGGGCCAGCAGCGCGAGCACCGAGATCTTGGGCCCGCCCACCGCGTTCATCGCGGCCCGCGCGGCCATCAGCTCGGTCGCGTCCGCGTCGACCCAGCAGGTGGCGTCCGGGATCTCCCGCCGGCTGCGCGAGAGCTTCTCCGCGACCGCCCCGCGCACGCCCTTGAGCGGCACGCGGTCACCCCGCACGGGAGCGACGGCGGCGGCGACCGGCTCCGGCGCCCGCAGCGCCGCCAGCGCCGCCTCGACGTCCGCCCGCATGATCAGCCCGTCCGGTCCGGAGCCCGACAGCGTGCGCAGATCGACCCCGCCGTCCCGCGCGAGCTTGCGCACCAGCGGCGAGATCACCGGCACCGGCCCGGCCGGCACAACGGGAGCCACGGGAGCAACGGGAGCAACGGGAGCAACGGGAGCCACCGGCGCGGCCGGAGCCACCGGCGCCGAGACCGCGGCGGTGACGGGTCGCACCCGTCGCCGACGCGCCGGGCGCGAGTGGTCCGAGCCGTAACCGATCAGGGGCCGGGGCGCGTTCGCGGAGCCCGCGGACTCCGCCTCGGGCGCGGCGGACTCCACCGCGGCCACCCCCACCGCCACGGTGATCAGCGGCGCCCCGACGGGCAGTTCCGTGCCCTCCTCCCCGAACCGGGCGGTGACGACACCGCCGTAGGGGCACGGAACCTCCACCATCGCCTTGGCCGTCTCGACCTCGACCACGGGCTGGTCGATGGCGACGACATCGCCCACCGCGACCAGCCAGCGGACGATCTCGGCCTCGGTCAGGCCCTCCCCGAGATCGGGAAGCTTGAACTCCATTACCTGCGGCATCAGTTCTCCCACTGCAGGCGGGCCACGGTGTCCAGGATCCGGTCCACACCGGGCAGGTGGTGCTTCTCCAGCATCGGCGGCGGGTACGGGATGTCGAAGCCCGTCACGCGCAGCACCGGCGCCTCCAGGTGGTGGAAGCACCGCTCCGTGACGCGGGCGGCGATCTCCGCGCCCGGTCCGCCGAAGCCGGCGGCCTCGTGGACCACGACCGCGCGCCCGGTCCGGCGTACGGACGCCACGACCGTCTCCTCGTCGAACGGCACGAGCGAGCGCAGGTCCACGACCTCCAGGTCCCAGCCCTCCTCGCGCGCCGCCTCGGCCGCCTCCAGGCACACCGGCAGCGAGGGCCCGTACGTGATCAGCGTGGCACTCGTGCCCGTCCGCCGCACCAGCGCCTTCCCGATCCCCGGGACGGCCGTCGGCGCCTCCGCCGACCAATCGGCCTTCGACCAGTACAGCCGCTTGGGCTCCAGGAAGACCACCGGGTCGTCGCTCGCGATCGACGCGCGCAGCAGCCCGTACGCGTCCTCGACCGTCGCCGGGGTCACCACGTGCAGGCCGGGCGTGGCCACGTAGTACGCCTCGGAGGAGTCGCAGTGGTGCTCCACGCCGCCGATCCCGCCGCCGTACGGCACGCGGATGGTGATGGGCAGCGGCATCGCGCCGCGCGTGCGGTTGCGCATCTTCGCGACGTGCGAGATCAGCTGCTCGAAGGCCGGGTACGCGAACGCGTCGAACTGCATCTCCACGACCGGCCGCAGCCCGTACATGGCCATGCCGACCGCCGCGCCCAGGATCCCGGCCTCCGCGAGCGGGGTGTCCGTGCAGCGGTCCTCGCCGAACTCCTTCGCGAGCCCGTCGGTGATCCGGAAGACCCCGCCGAGCGTGCCGACGTCCTCGCCCATGACGTGGACCGTCGGGTCCTCGGCCATCGCGTCGCGCATGGCCCGGGTCAGGGCCTGCGCCATCGTCGCGGGCTTGACCCCCGACTTCGCGGACTTCGCCGCCACCGTCGTCACTCCTGGTCCCCGGCTTCCAGCTCGGCTCGCAGCATGGCCGCCTGCTCGCGCAGCAGGCCGGTCTGCTCCGCGTAGACGTTTTCGAACAGGTCCATCGGGTTCAGCACGGGGTCCGCGTTCATCCCCTCGCGCAGGGCCGCCGCCATCCGCTCGGCGTCCTCGCGCGCCTCCTGCACGCCCGCCTCGTCCAGGATCCCGCGCGCGGTCAGCTCGCGCTCGAGCAGCTCGACCGGGTCGTGCGCCTTCCAGGCCTCGACCTCGGCGTCACCCCGGTAGCGGGTCGCGTCGTCGGCGTTCGTGTGGGCCTCCATCCGGTACGTGACGGCCTCGATCAGGGTCGGACCGCCGCCGGCCCGGGCCCGCCGGACCGCCTCGGTCAGCACCTCGTGCATCGCCGCGATGTCGTTGCCGTCGACCAGCCGGCCGGGCATGCCGTAGCCGACGGCCTTGTGGGCCAGCGTCGGGGCGGCGCTCTGCTTGGCGAGCGGGACGGATATCGCGAAGCCGTTGTTCTGCACGAGGAAGACCACCGGGGCCTGCCAGACGGCGGCGAAGTTCAGCGCCTCGTGGAAGTCGCCCTCGCTGGTGCCGCCGTCGCCGACCATCGCCAGGGCGACGACGTCGTCCCCGCGCAGCCGGGCGGCGTGCGCCAGGCCCACCGCGTGCGGCAGCTGGGTGGCGAGCGGGGTGGACAGCGGGGCTATCCGGTGCTCGCGGGGGTCGTAGCCGGTGTGCCAGTCGCCGCGCAGCAGGGTCAGGGCCTGTACGGGGTCCAGTCCGCGCGCCACGGCCGCCAGGGTGTCGCGGTAGCTCGGGAAGAGCCAGTCCTGCTCCTCCAGGACCAGCGCGGCCGCGATCTCACAGGCCTCCTGGCCCACCGTGGAGGGGTAGACGGCGAGCCGCCCCTGCTTGGTCAGCGCGGTGGCCTGCGCGTTGTAGCGACGGCCGCGCACCAGTTCGGCGTAGCAGCGGCGCATCAGCGCGGGGTCGAGACGGTCGGCCGCCTCGGTGCCCAGGACCCGGTAGGGCTCGGCGTCGGGCAGCAGCGGAGCAGCGTCCGTACGGGGCCTCCAGGCGGGCGGCGGGGTGGAACGGTGGGACGCACCGGCACCGGGCAGCTCTTGGACCGTCATGGCGGCGTACACCTCCTCGTGGGAAGCGGGCAGGGCGACGGCTCGGGTGTGAGGCGCCTCACCTACCGATTGTTCGGTTGTCCGCGCAATTTGGCTACAGGCGGCTCCAGGCTGTGGACAAACGGGCGCCGGGGCTCTGGGATGGACGCAGGACGTCCAGGAGAGGGAGGCATCGGGCAATGCCGGATGAACAAATGGCCGGAGCGGGCTCCGCACCGGTCCCACCAGGAGGCGTCCCCGGGACCCCGCCGGCACCACCCGCCGCGCCCGCGGCACCCCGGCCGCTGGATCCGATCGACCGGTCGATCATCAGACTGCTCCAAGCGGACGGCCGCGCGTCGATACGGTCCGTGGCGGAACAGGTGCACGTCTCGCGCGCGAACGCCTACGCCCGGATCAACCGGCTCATCGACGACGGCGTGATCCGCGGGTTCGCGGCCCGCGTGAACCACGAAAGGGCAGGCCAGGGCGCCTCCGCCTACATCACCCTGAAGATCGTCCAGAACTCCTGGCGCACGGTCCGCGAGAAGCTCCGCGAACTCCCGGGCGCCGCCCACATCGCCCTGGTCAGCGGAGACTTCGACGTCCTGCTCCTCGTCCACACCCCGGACAACCGGACCCTGCGCGAGCTGGTCCTGACCCGCCTGCAGTCCATCCCCGAGGTGCTCTCGACCCGCACCCTCCTGGTCTTCGAGGAAACGGACCTCCTGGACTCCACCCCGGACCGGCCGGCCAACCCGACGATCTCGGAGGACTAGGGGGTGTCCGGGGGCCGTAGCCGGGCGGCGGCCAGACGGGGTCGCCGCCGGGCCAGTCGACGTCCGTCAGGGTCACCGGCAGCCGCGTCCTGCTCGCCGCAGCACGATCCCGCCCCGGGCCTCCAGTTCGGCCCCGGCCCCGGCCACCCAGGAAGGTGCTCATGCGGCGTGCTCACACGCCGCCCCACCCCGGCGCCCCCCGTTTAGCGGGCGACCCGCAGCCCGTCCAAGGCCATGTGGACCACCGCGTCGGCGAGCTGGGCGTGGCTCGTGCCCGGGTGCGGGCGGTACCACTCGACCAGGGAGTTGACCATGCCGAACAGCAGCCGGGTGGCGAGGCGGATGTCCACGTCCGCCCGCAGGTCGCCGTCGGCCGCGGCGGCCTTGAGCAGGTCCGCCACCTGGTGGTCGAACTCGCGGCGGCGCTCCAGCGCCCACCGCTCGGTGCGGGTGTTGCCGCGCACGCGCAGCAGCAGCGTCACGTACGGCAGCTCCGAGACCAGGACCTCGACCGTGCGGCGCGTGACGTACTCGACGCGCTCGACCGCGCGGCCCCGTACGGCGCCCGGCTCCTCCAGGATCGCGAACAGGCCGTCGAGGGCGCGGCTGACGGCCCGGCGCAGCAGCTCCTCCTTGCCCGCGACGTGGTGGTAGATCGAGGACTTGGAGATGCCGGCGGCCTTGGAGAGGTGCTCCATCGAGGTGCCGTCGTAGCCCCGCTCGTTGAACACCTGGACGGCGACGGACAGCAGCGTCTCGGGCGTGTAGGTGTCCCGCTTGGCCGTCGTCATTCCGTCTCCCCCGTATCGTCCGCCGTGGCGTCGTCGTCCTCGCCCGCCTCGTACCCGAGCTTGAACAGCGCGAGCGAGGGCGCGTACCGGCCGCCGGGACAGCGCTCGTCCAGGTGGTGCAGCAGGTCGTACGCCCAGTCCCGGCCCAGCCGGTCGTGCCATTCGGCCGGGCCCACCGGGTAGTTGACCCCGAGCCGCATCGCCGTGTCGATGTCCTCGGCGGAGGCGACGCCGCGCGCGACCGCGTCGGCCGTCAGGTCGATCAGCATCGCGACGGTCCGGGCGACGATCATGCCGGGGACGTCGCCGATGACGGAGACCTGCTTGCCGAGCTTCTGGAAGAGGCCGATCGCCTCGGCGAGGGTCCGCTCGCTGGTGTCCGCGCTGGCGGACAGCGCGATCCGGGTGGCGGAGCGGTAGTCGAGCGCGAGGTCGAAGTAGACGACGTCCGCGAACTCCACCGAGGTCTTGCCGTCCGCGAGGACCAGCTGGCCCTCGCCGGGCAGCTGGATGTACGGGCCTCCGGGCCCGGTGGCCGTCACCGCGACCCCGGCCTCCTCCAGGAGCTCGGTCAGCTGCGCCGCGGGGCCCAGGTCACCGACGACGGTGACCTTCTCCGGGGCGTCCTCGGGGCCGGCGGTGTGCGGCAGCGGGGCGACGGCGTCCGGGCCGTACGGGTACCAGCCGTGCCCCGACTTGCGCCCGAGCCGGCCCGACTGGACCAGCCGGCGCTGCGCGAGGGACGGGGTGAACTTGGGGCTGCGGAAGAAGGACTCCCACACCGAGCGGGTCACGGCCTCGTTGACGTCCTGGCCGATCAGGTCGGTCAGCTGGAACGGGCCCATCTTGAAGCCGCCGCTCTCGCGGAGCACGGCGTCGATGGTGGCCGGGTCGGCGCCCCGCTCCTCGTACACCGCGAAGGCCTCGGCATAGAAGGGGCGGGCGATCCGGTTGACGATGAAGCCGGGGGTGTCGGCGCAGCGGACCGGGGTCTTCCCCCAGCCGAGGACGGTGCGGTACGCGCGGTCGGCGGCGGCCGCGTCGGTCGCGAAACCGCTGACCACCTCGACGAGCGGGAGCAGCGGGGCCGGGTTGAAGAAGTGCAGGCCGAGGAAGCGGCCGGGGTGCGCGAGACCGGCGGCGAGCTCGGTGACGGAGAGGGAGGAGGTGTTGGTGGCCAGCAGCGCGTCCGGCGAAACCACCTCTTCGAGGGCCTTGAACAGTGCGCGCTTGACCTCGACGTTCTCGACGACCGCCTCGATGACGAGGGCGGCGCCGGCGAGCTCGGCGAGGGCGGCGGCCGAATCGATTCGGCCGATCGCGTCCTCGGCCTCGGCGCGATCGAGACGGCCCTTGGCGGCCATCCGCTCGACGCGGTCCTGCACGAAGGAGACCCCGTCGGCGGCGAGCGCGGCGTCGATGTCGTAGATCAGCACGCGGTGACCTGCGAGAAGGGCGACCTGGGCGATGCCCTGACCCATGGTTCCCGCGCCGATGACCGCCACTGTGCGGGACCGCTCGATTGCTGTCATGTCCTGATCCTCCCGCACCGACTTATCCACAGGTCCGCCGGGCCCTCTTGTCCCGACCGATCGTTCGGTTACTCTAACTCCAGTCTGCTCTCCTTCGCCCGGCTCAACGAGGAGTTGGTCCCTGATGGCCGCCGAGCTCACCGTCCCCCAGCTGTCCGCGCTCTCCGACAGGCACCGGCCCACCCTGGACCAGGCCCTGTCCGCGATCCGCAGCCGCGCCTACTGGTCCCCGCACCCCGAGCACCCCAAGGCGTACGGCGAGACCGCCCCCGCCGACGGCCTCGCGGCCTTCCAGGCCCTCAGCGGCACCCGGTTCGAGCTGGACCAGCCCGGCACCGACGGCTGGACGGGCGGCGAGGTCTCCCCGTACGGCCCCCAGCTCGGCGTGGAGTACCCGCACGCGGACATGGACGTACTGCTGCCCGCGATGAAGGCCGGCATGGGCGCCTGGCGCGACGCCGGCCCCGAGGCGCGCGCCCTGGTCTGCATCGAGATCCTCGCGCGGATCTCCGCCCGCACCCACGAGTTCGCGCACGCGGTCATGCACACCACCGGCCAGGCCTTCATGATGGCGTTCCAGGCGGGCGGCCCCCACGCGCAGGACCGCGGCCTGGAGGCCGTGGCCTACGCGTACGAGGAGCAGACCCGGGTCCCCGGGCAGGCCGACTGGTCGAAGCCGCAGGGCAAGAAGGAGCCGCTGGAGCTCGGCAAGACCTTCACCGCGGTCCCGCGCGGCATCTCCCTGATGATCGGCTGCAACACCTTCCCGACGTGGAACGGCTACCCGGGCCTGTTCGCCTCGCTGGCCACGGGCAACCCGGTGCTGGTCAAGCCGCACCCCCGCGCGATCCTCCCGCTCGCCCTCACGGTCAAGGCGGCCCGCGAGGTGCTCGCCGAGACCGGCTTCGACCCGAACCTGGTCGCCCTCGCGGTGGAGCGCCCGGGCGAGGGCATCGCCAAGACCCTGGCCGTCCGCCCCGAGATCAAGCTGATCGACTACACCGGCTCGACGGAGTTCGGGGACTGGCTGGAGGCCAACGCCCGCCAGGCGCAGGTCTACACGGAGAAGGCGGGCGTCAACACCGTCCTCATCGACTCCACCGACAACTACAAGGGCATGCTGTCCAACCTGGCCTTCTCGCTCTCCCTCTACAGCGGCCAGATGTGCACCACCCCGCAGAACCTGCTGATCCCGCGCGACGGCATCGACACCGAAGCGGGCCACAAGACGTACGACGAGGTCGTCGCCGACCTCGCGGCCTCCGTCGGCGGCCTGCTGGGCGACGACGCCCGGGCCAACGCGCTGCTCGGCGCCCTGGTCAACCCGGACGTCAAGGCCCGCCTGGAGGCGGCCGCCGCCCTCGGCGAGGTCGCGCTGCCCTCCCGCGAGATCGTGAACCCCGAGTTCCCGGACGCGGTGGTCCGCACCCCGGTGATGGTCAAGCTGGACGCCGGCAAGCCGGACCCGGAGGCCCCGTACCTCTCGGAGTGCTTCGGCCCCGTCTCCTTCGCGGTGGCGGTCGACTCCACCACGGACGCCCTGGAGCTCCTGCGCCGCACGGTCCGCGAGAAGGGCGCGATGACGGTCGGCGCCTACACGACCTCCGCGGACACCGAGCGCGCCATCGAGGAGGTCTGCCTGGAGGAGTCCGCGCAGCTCTCCCTGAACCTGACCGGCGGGGTCTTCGTCAACCAGACGGCGGCCTTCTCGGACTTCCACGGCTCGGGCGGCAACCCGGCGGCCAACGCGGCGCTCTGCGACGGCGCGTTCGTCTCGAACCGCTTCCGCGTGGTGGAGGTCCGCCGCCAGGCCTAATCCTGGCGGGGCCCACCCCAGTGGAACAGCGCCATGGCAACGCTGGTCGCCAGGTTGTAGCTGGACACCTGCGGCCGCATCGGCAGGGACACCAGGTGATCGGCGCGGGCGCGCAGCTCGGGCGAGATGCCGTGGCGTTCCGAGCCGAAGGCGAGCAGGGCGTCGTCTGGGAGGGTGAGGGCGCGGATGTCCTCACCCTCCGGGTCGAGCGCGTAGAGCGGCCCGGGCGGCAGTTCGTCCAGTTCGAGCCGCTCCACGATGGTGGCGTAGTGCAGCCCGGCGCCGGCCCGGACCACGTTCGGGTGCCAGGGGTCGAGGTCGCCCCGGGTCACCACGCCGGTGGCACCGAAGCCGGCGGCGAGCCGGACGACGGCGCCGACGTTGCCGAGGTTGCGGGGGTTGTCGAGCACGACGACGGGCGCGGACCTGGGCATCCGGCCCAGCCCGGCGATGCCCGCCGCCCGGTCGGGCCGCCGGGCGAGCGCGGCGACCCCGGTGGGGTGCACACGGGGCAGCAGCCCCTTGAGCGGAGCCTGCCGCACGAGCCGGGCCACGTCCGCCTCGACATCGGGAGCCAGCGCTGCCGCCAGCCCCCGTACGGCCTCCGGCTCATCGGCGACGGCCATCCGCACGTCGGCCCCGAACCGCAGGGCGTGCTTCAACGCGTGGAACCCGTCGAGCAGCACGAGCCCGCCGTCCCCGGCTGCCTCCTGCCACTCCCGCACGATCTCCCGGGTCCCCTGCGCATCACTCATACCCCGACCCTAAGGTCCGCCCCCAGCCACACCGCTGCGCGGGGCCGTCCCCTACCCGCCCTTCCACCGTTCCCCGCGGCTCCGCCCCGGACCCCGCTCCTCAGCGAAATCCAGCCTCGCCGGCGTTTGAGGCGCGGGGTCTGGGGCGGAGCCCCAGGTGCTTCAGCCCGTCCGGCGTTTGAGGACCGGGGTCCGGGCAGGGGCTCAGCCGCCGATCGCGCTCGGGGCCGGCTCCGCAGGAGCAAGCGCCGGCTCCGCCTCCGCGGCAACCCGCCGCCGCCCGAACCGCACCACGGCCACCCGCGCCCCCGCCCACACCAAGAACCCCGTCGGCAAGAACACCGCATCGGCGGCGATCATCGCCAAGGAGAAGAACGGCAGCCCCAACAGCACCGCGATCCCCGCATGCTCCAGCATCATCACCCCGAGCAGCACGTTCTTGATCCGCCGGTTGAACAGCGTGAACGGGAACGCGACCTGCACCGCCACCGTCCCGTACGTCAGCAGCAGCACCAGCGTCCCGCTGCCCGCCAGCACCCCCGACAGCCCCGGCCACGGCGTGAAGTAGTCCAGCCCCAGCGGGTAGTACAAGGCCGTCCCGTCCTGCCACCGCGAGCCCTGGATCTTGTACCAGCCCGCCGTGGCGTAGATCAGGCAGACCTCCGCCATGATCACCAGCATCCCCGCGTTGTGCAGCAGGTTGGCCAGGACGTCCAGGACGGCCCGCCCCTCCCCCTCCGGCTCGTAGCGGTCCACCAGCCACCACAGCCCGCACACCACCCACAGCGCCGCGAACGCCGCCACCCAGCCCGCGCTGAACCGCCAGGTCACCGTCCCGTACGCGTACAGCACCCCCAGCACGCCCCACAGCACCGGCCCTGCGGCGCCGGCCGAGGCCGACCCCCGCCCGGCGGCCCTGCGCGCGTCCAGCGACCACACCTGCGCGCAGCGGGTCAGCACCAGGTAGATCGCCATCAGGTGGATGACGTTGTCCCCGCCGTCGCCCATGAAGACGCTGCGGTTCTGCAGGGACAGCACCCCGATCATGAACACCACGGACGTGGCCCTGGTCCGCCAGCCCAGCAGCAGCCCGACGCTCGCCAGCACGGCGACCGCGTAGACGATCTCGAACCACACGGCCGAGTCGGACCACATCAGCACGCTGAAGGCCCCGTTGGAGTCCGTCAGCCGCTCGGCGAGCTCCCAGCTCCACGGCCCGTCCGGCCCGTACAGCTCGCCGCGGTTCGGGAACTCCCGCAGCAGGAAGAAGAGCCACGTCCCGGCGAAGCCGATGCGCACCACGGCGCTCTGGTACGGGCCCAGCGCCCGCCCCGTGACCTGCGCGAGCCCCCTCGCCAGACCGGCTCTCACACGGTCCACCACGGCAGCTCCCGGTAGTACGTCTGGGTGTCGGTGTTCTCGTCGCTCCACTTCGGCGCGGCCACCGCCGTCGTCGCCGAGCGCAGCTGGATCTGCAGCAGGCGTCCGCCCGCGCGCTCCACGTGCTCCGGGGTCAGCCGGGCCACCGCGATCCGCCGCAGGTACTGCTCGGACAGCTCGCCGCGCTCCCCGTTCGGGTTGTTGTCGTCGTCGTGGGAGCCGGTGAAGAAGTCCCAGGCCCTGCGGAGCTCGTTCTGCTCGGTGTGGCTCGGCAGCAGGCTGTGCCGGATGGCCGCGGCGTCCTCGGCGCTCAGGTCGCGCCAGTCGGTGGTGACCAGCTCGCCGGCGGCGGTGCGCACCTGGGCGCGTACCTCCACGGCGATGTTCTGCTGGAGCGGGTTGGGCGCGAAGAGCTTCCAGTTCTGTTCGAACTCGGGGTAGATCCAGTCGTCGACCGTCTTCGCGTGCTGCTTGCTCACCGTGTTGGACGGGGCGACGTGCAGGAAGACGAGCGCGAGGTGCGCGCAGGCGGCCGCGGCCACGGCCCCCAGGGCCAGGGCGGCCACGACCCGGTACGGGGTGGCCAGTCCGGCGATACCCGGCACCCGCGGCGGCGGTGGAACGGCCGACGAAACGGGCGGTTCGGCGGCCCCTCCGCCGCGCTCGTCCTCGTAGGAATCCATCCCGCCCCGATCCTCCGGCGTCCACAGGGTTGACCACAGAGGTTGACACCCTACGGGCCGCCGTCTCACCATTGAAGAGGATGAACCGAACGATCGGTCGGTCGGGCGGACGGCAGACTCTTACCAAGGGGCCGGGATGGTGGCAGTGACCCCGGAGACAGATCCGGACATGAGCGCACAGCTCGCGGCGGCGTTCGACGCGGCCGTGGCGGCGGAGGAGCGCGTGGAACCGCGCGACTGGATGCCCGAGAAGTACCGCGCGACCTTGGTCCGCCAGATGGCCCAGCACGCCCACTCCGAGATCATCGGCATGCAGCCGGAGGCGAACTGGATCACCCGCGCCCCCTCGCTGCGCCGCAAGGCCATCCTGATGGCCAAGGTGCAGGACGAGGCCGGCCACGGGCTGTACCTCTACAGCGCGGCCGAGACGCTCGGCACCAGCCGCGACGAGCTGCTCGACATGCTCCACGCGGGCAAGCAGAAGTACTCGTCGATCTTCAACTACCCCACCCTGACCTGGGCGGACGTCGGCGCCATCGGCTGGCTCGTGGACGGCGCGGCGATCACCAACCAGGTGCCGATCTGCCGCTGCTCCTACGGGCCGTACGCCCGCGCCATGGTCCGGATCTGCAAGGAGGAGTCCTTCCACCAGCGCCAGGGCTTCGAGCTCCTCATGGCCCTGTCCAAGGGCACCGAGGCCCAGCACGCGATGGCGCAGGACGCGGTGGACCGCTGGTGGTGGCCCTCCCTGATGATGTTCGGCCCGCCGGACGACGAGTCGTCGCACTCGGCCCAGTCGATGGCCTGGCGGATCAAGCGGCACTCCAACGACGAGCTGCGCCAGCGGTTCGTGGACATCGCCGTCCCGCAGGCGGAGGCCCTGGGCCTGACCCTGCCCGACCCGGACCTCAAGTGGAACGAGGAGCGCGGGCACCACGACTTCGGCGCCATCGACTGGGCCGAGTTCTGGGACGTCCTCAAGGGCAACGGCCCCTGCAACGAGCAGCGGCTCGGCCAGCGGCGCAGGGCCCACGAAGAGGGCGCCTGGGTGCGCGACGCGGCCGCGGCGTACGCGGAGAAGCAAGCGGCGAACGCTGCCGCAGGGAACGCACAGAACGCACAGAACGACGTGGAGGCACGGGTATGACGCAGAACTGGCCCCTGTGGGAGGTGTTCGTGCGCTCGCGGCGAGGCCTCTCGCACACGCACGCGGGAAGCCTGCACGCCCCCGACGCGGAAATGGCCCTGCGCAACGCCCGCGACCTGTACACGCGGCGCGGTGAGGGCATCTCCATCTGGGTCGTGCCCTCCACGGAGATAACCGCCTCCTCCCCGGACGAGCGGGACCCCTTCTTCGCCGCGTCCGCCGACAAGCCCTACCGGCACCCCACCTTCTACGACATCCCGGAGGGGGTGAGCCACCTGTGACCAGCACCGATGTCACCATGTCGGCCGCCCTCGCCCTGGGTGACGACGCGCTGATCCTCTCCCACCGCCTCGGCGAATGGGCCGGGCACGCCCCGGTCCTGGAGGAGGAGGTCGCCCTCGCCAACATCGCCCTCGACCTGCTCGGCCAGGCCCGCATCCTGCTGTCCATGGCCGGTGACGAGGACGAGCTGGCCTTCCTGCGCGAGGAGCGCTCCTTCCGCAACCTCCAGCTGGTCGAGCAGCCCAACGGGGACTTCGCCCACACCATCGCCCGCCAGCTGTTCTTCTCCTTCCACCAGCACGAGCTGTACGGGGAACTGGCGCGCGGCGACGGCCCGTTCGCCCCGCTGGCGGCCAAGGCCGTCAAGGAGACCGCGTACCACCGCGACCACGCCGAGCAGTGGACCCTGCGGCTCGGCGACGGCACGCGGGAGAGCCACGACCGCATGCGGGCCGCGCTGGCCGCGCTGTGGAAGTTCACCGGCGAGATGTTCCAGCCGGTGGAGGGGCTCGACGGCGTGGACTGGGCCGCCTTGGAACAGCGCTGGCTGGCCGCCGTGGGCGACGTCCTGCGGCGGGCCGGGCTCGACCTGCCCGAAGGGCCCCGCACCGGGGCCTGGGCGGCCGGAGCCGGCCGCCAGGGCCTGCACACCGAGCCGTTCGGCCGGATGCTCGCCGAGATGCAGCACCTGCACCGCAGCCATCCGGGGGCGTCATGGTGACCGGCACCGCGACCACCCGCCTGGAGGCGGAGCTGGCCGAACTGGCCGGGTCCGTTCCCGACCCCGAACTGCCCGTGCTCACCCTCGGGGAGCTCGGCGTGGTGCGCGGCGTGCGGATGCACGAGGACGGCCACGCCGAGGTCACCCTCACCCCCACCTACACCGGCTGCCCGGCCATCGAGGCCATGTCCGCCGACATCGAGCGGGCCCTCACCGGCCACGGCATACCCGAGGTGCGGGTGACCACGGTGCTCTCCCCCGCCTGGTCCACCGACGACATCAGCGCCGAGGGCCGCCGCAAGCTCGCCGAGTTCGGCATCGCCCCGCCCCGGCCGCACGCGGCCGGCGGGCCGGTCCCGCTCACCCTGTCCGTCCGCTGCCCGAACTGCGGATCGACCGACACCGAACTGCTCAGCCGGTTCTCCTCCACCGCGTGCAAGGCACTGCGCCGCTGCGTCGCCTGCCGCGAACCGTTCGACCACTTCAAGGAGCTGTAGATGGCCGCACCCCGCCACGGCGCGTTCCACCCGCTGACGGTGGCGGACGTCGACCGGCTCACCGACGACTCGGTGGCCCTGACCCTGCGGGTCCCCGAGGAACTGCGCGAGGACTACCGGCACGCCCCCGGCCAGCACCTGACCCTGCGCCGCGCCGCCCCCGAGGGAGCCGCGGAGATCCGGCGGACCTACTCGATCTGCTCCCCCGCCCCGGCGCCGGACGGCCCGGGCCCGGAGCTGCTGCGGGTCGGCGTGCGGCTGGTGGAGGGCGGCGAGTTCTCCACGTTCGCCCACAAGGAGATCGCCGCCGGGGACGTGCTGGACGTCATGGTCCCGGCCGGCCGGTTCGTACTGGACCCGGCCACCGCCCCGGCCGCCGGGCACTACGCGGCGATCGTCGGCGGCAGCGGCATCACCCCGGTGCTGTCGATCGCCGCGACCGTCCTCTCCGCCCGGCCCGACGCCCGCTTCTGCCTGGTCCGCAGCGACCGCACGGCCGCGTCGACGATGTTCCTGGAGGAGGTCGCCGACCTCAAGGACCGCTACCCGGCCCGCTTCCAGCTGGTGACGGTCCTCTCCCGCGAGGAGCAGGAAGCCGGGCTGCCCTCCGGCCGCCTCGACGAGGAGCGCCTGGCCGGCCTGCTGCCCGCGCTGCTGCCCGTCGCGGAGGTGACGGGCTGGTTCCTGTGCGGCCCCTACGGGCTGGTGCAGGGCGCGGAGCGGGCCCTGGCCGCGCTGGGAGTCGCCCGCACCCGGGTGCACGAGGAGATCTTCCACGTCGAGGACACCGCCCCGGCCCCGGTCCGCACCGCTGCTTCGACGGCCGCCTCCCACGTGCGGGTCACCGCCCGCCTCGACGGCCGCTCCGGCACCTGGCCGGTCCAGGACGGCGAATCCCTCCTCGACGCGGTGCTCCGCAACCGCGCGGACGCCCCCTACGCCTGCAAGGGCGGCGTCTGCGGCACGTGCCGGGCGTTCCTGGTGACGGGCGAGGTCACGATGGAGCGGAACTTCGCCCTCGAATCCGAGGAGACCGAGGCCGGCTTCGTCCTGGCGTGCCAGTCGCACGCGGTGACGGAGGAAGTGGAGATCGACTTCGACCGCTGAACCGCCGGGCACCCGCCCCCTGCGCCGCCACAGGGCCCTGTCCATTTCCAGGAACGTGTTCTATCTTGACGCACCGTCAGACAGAACGGATCCGGTGCGCGCACGGGAGGACAGGCAGTGGACTTCACCTTCACCGAGGAGCAGCAGGCGGCCGTCGAAGCGGCGAAGGCCGTGTTCGCGGACGTCGCGGCCGACGGCGTGCCCAGCCCCGCGCTCACCCCCGGGGCCGTCGCCGACGACTTCGACCGCCCGCTGTGGGCCAAACTCGCCGGGTCCGACCTGCTGGGCCTGGTCCTCGCCGAGGAACACGGCGGCGCCGGCCTGGACGCCATCGCCCTGTGCCTGGTGCTGCGCGAGGCCTCGAAGGTACTGGCCCGGGTGCCGCTGCTGGAGCACTGCGCCACCGCCATGGCCGTCCAGGCCCACGGCAGCCCCGAGCTGGCCGCCGCCCTGCTGCCCGGCGCCGGGCGCGGCACCCTCGTCCTGACCGTCGCCGCGCACGGCCGCTCCGGCCACGACCCGGCCGAACTCGCCGTCCTCGCCCGCCGGGACGGCACGGAATGGATCCTGGAGGGCACCCAGACCGCCGTCCCCTGGGCACAGAGCGCCGACTGGATCGCCGTACCCGCCCACACCGGAGAAGGCGAAGCCGTCCTCGCGCTCGTCGCACGCACCGCCTGCGGCCTCGCGCTCGCCGAACAGGTCTCCACCAACGGGGAGCGGCTCGCCGAACTCGCCCTGGACGGCGTACGGGTGGCCGCGACGCACCTCATCGACACCCCGGGCGCCTGGGAGCGGCTGCGCCAGCTCCTCGCCACCGGAACCTGCGCCCTGGCCCTGGGCCTCGGCGAAGGCGTCCTAGCGATGACCAGCCAATACACGAGCAAGCGCGAGCAGTTCGGCTTCCCGGTGGCCACCTTCCAGGCCGTCGCCGTCCAGGCCGCGGACCGCTACATCGACCTGCGCGCCATGGAGGTCACCCTCTGGCAGGCCGCCTGGCGGCTCGACGCGGCGACCGCCGGAGCAGGCGGCCCGCTGCCGAGCTCGGGCGACGTCGCGGTCGCCAAGATCTGGGCCTCGGAGGGCGTACGCCGGGTCGTGCAGACCGCCCAGCACCTGCACGGCGGCTTCGGCGCCGACACCGACTACCCGCTGCACCGCTACCACGCGTGGGCCAAGCAGCTGGAACTCCAGCTGGGCCCGGCCGCGGCCCACGAGGAAGCCCTGGGCGACCTCCTGGCCGCCCACCCCCTCGCCTAGAGGACGAAGGCCGGGTTCCCGCTCTCCGTCACCATCGGGCGCCCGGCACGTTCCCAGGCCTGCATCCCGCCGTCGACGTTCACGGCGTCGATGTCCTGGCGCACCAGGTACTGGGTGACCTGCGCGGAACGCCCGCCCACCCGGCACATCACGTGCACCCGGCGGCCGTCCTCGACGGCCTCCGTCAGCTCACCGAAGCGGGCCACGAAGTCGCTCATCGGGATGTGCAGCGCACCCTCGACGTGCCCGGCCGCCCATTCATCGTCCTCACGGACGTCCAGGACAAAGCCTTCGGAGGGCACCGCGGCGGCGTCCACCGAGGGAAGCGGTCCGAAGTTCATACGTCGCCTTCTCTCATCACAGATCCGACCCCCAACCTATCCGCCCCACCAGCCCCCCATCCACACCCGCCGCAGCCAAATCCAGCCCCGCCGGCACCCTCCGACCCGCCGGGGGCAAATCCAGCCCCGCCGGCGTTTGAGGCGCGGGGTCCGGGGCGGAGCCCCGAAAGCCGGGCGCAGCCCGGGCCGCTCGCGCAGCGGCGCCGCACCCGCCCCGCCCCCCGGCCCACATCAACCGGCGGCCAGCGCCTCGGCCAGTTCCGCCTCCCGCTCGGAAACCTGCGCGAGCAGCTGCTCCGCGATCTCCTCCAGCAGCCGGTCCGGGTCGTCCGGGGCCATCCTCAGCATGGACCCGATCGCACTGTCCTCCAGCTCCTTGGCGACGAGCGCCAGCAGCTCCTTGCGCTGCGAGAGCCACTCCAGCCGGGCGTACAGCTCCTCGCTCTCGCTCGGCACCACCGCCGCTTCCGGCACGGGCCCCGCCGCCCACTCCTCGGCCAGCTCGCGCAGCAGCTTCTCCTCGCCGCGCCCGTACGCCGCGTTGACCCGCGCGATGAACGCGTCGCGCCGCTCCCGCTCGGCCTCGTCCTGGGCGAGGTCCGGGTGGGCCTGGCGGACCAGCTCGCGGTAGAGCCGGCGTACCTCCTCCGTCGGCCGCACCCGCTCCGGCGGCCGCACCGGCTGGTCGGTGAGCATCGCACCCGCGTCGTCGGAGATCCCCTCCGAGCCCATCCAGTCGTGGAACAGCTCGTCCACCCCGGGCATCGGCATGACCAGCGAACGCGCGTCCCGCGCCCGCCGCAGGTCCTCGGGATCCCCGGTACGGGCCGCCTTCGCCTCGGCGATCAGCGCGTCCAGCTCGTCGAGCCGCGTGTACATCGGGCCGAGCTTCTGGTGGTGCAGGCGGGAGAAGTTCTCCACCTCCACCCGGAAGGTCTCCACCGCGATCTCGAACTCGATCAGCGCCTGCTCGGCGGCCCGCACGGCCCGCTCCAGCCGCGCCTCGGGCCGCTCGTCGGCGGTCTGCTCAGGCTGCTCGGTGTACTCGCTCACCCGGCCAGCCTACGGCCCCCCACAAGGGGCGATGTTTCACGTGAAACATCGCCCCATCCAGCGCCCGGGCGCGGCCCGGAGCCGCTCGCGCAGCGGCGCCGCACCCACCACCCCGCCCGGCCCGCCGCAAGGCGCCCGGCGAGGGGTCACGTCAGACGCCCAGCTCCGCCGCGATCCGCCCGCTCCGCACCGCCGCCACCAGATCCGCGTGGTCGGCCTCCGTGCGGTCCGCGTAGGCCACCGCGAACGCGGCCACCGCCTCGTCCAGCTCGTCGTTCTTCCCGCAGTAGCCGGCCAGCAGCCGCGGATCGGCGCTGTGCGCGTGCGCCCGGGCCAGCAGGGCCCCGGTCATCCGCCCGTAGTCGTCGATCTGGTCGACGGCCAGCGCCGCCGGGTCCACGCTCCCCTTGCGGTTGCGGAACTGCCTCACCTGGAACGGCCGGCCCTCCACCGTGGTCCAGCCCAGCATGATGTCCGACACCACCTGCATCCGCTTCTGCCCGGACACCACCCGGCGCCCCTCGTGCTGCACCGGCCCCGTCTCGAAGCCCGCCGGCAGGTGCGGCAGCAGCACCGACGGCCGCGCCTCCTTCACCTGCAGCACCAGCGGCTCGCCCCGGTGGTCCAGCAGCAGCACGACGTACGAACGGGTGCCCACGCTCCCGGTCCCCACCACGCGGAACGCCACGTCGTGGATCGCGTACCGGGCCAGCAGCGGCAGCCGGTCCCCCTGCAGCGTGCTCAGGTACGGGCCCAGCGAGGCCGCCACGGCCGCCGCCTCCTCGTCCCCGACCCGGCGCAGCACCGGCAGCGCGTCCACGAAGCGGCGCCCGCCGTCCGGCCCGATCTCCGTCGACTTGGCGGCGAACCGGGCCGAGGTGTTGTTACGGGCCTTGTGCGAGACCCGCTCCAGCGTGCCCAGCAGATCACGCGCATCGGTGTGCGAGACGAGCTCCTCGTCCGCGATGGCGTTCCACGCGTCCAGCGCCGGCAGCTTCGCCAGCAGCCGCATGGTCCGCCGGTAGGCGCCCACCGCGTCCAGCGCGGCCGCCCGGCAGGTGTCCTCGTCCGCGCCGGCCACCCGCCCGGCCAGCACCAGCGAGGCCGCCAGCCGCTTCACGTCCCACTCCCACGGACCGAACACCGTCTCGTCGAAGTCGTTCAGGTCGATGACGAGCCGCCCCCGCGCATCCCCGTACAGCCCGAAGTTCGCCGCGTGCGCGTCCCCGCACAGCTGCGTGCCGATGCCGGTCACCACGCCGCCCGACAGGTCGTGCGCCATCAGCCCGGCCGCCCCGCGCAGGAACGCGAACGGGTTCGCGGCCATCCGCCCCACCCGTATCGGCGTCAGCTCGGCGACCCGCCCCGCGTTGGACTCCTCCACCGCGCGCACGGCGTCCGGACGCCCGGCCGGCACCTCGAAGCGGGCGTGCGCCGACCGCGGCACGCGGCCGCGCAGCGCCCTGCCCTCCTCCTTCGGCGAGCCGGCCGCCACCCGCGGCGCGAAGCCCGCCACCCCAGGGATCCGCTGCCCCGCACGCTGCCCGACAACCGCCGCCATCCGCGCCGCCCCCACCCGTCACCCGTACATTGATCGCTGCCAGAACGGGCTGACCGTACCTACAGCCCGGCGTCCCTGGCCAGCAGTGCCGCCTGCACCCGGTTCTCGCACCCCAGCTTCGCCAGGATCCGGCTCACGTACGTCTTCACGGTCGCCTCGCTCATGTGCAGCCGCCGGCCCGCGTCCGCGTTCGACAGCCCCTCCCCCAGCAGCGCCAGCACCCCGCGCTCCCGTTCGCTCAGCTCCGCCACCTGCCGCCGGGCCTCCTCGCCGCGCACCGCGGCCTTCCCGGACGCCAGCTGGTCCACCACGTGCCGGGTCGCTCCCGGCGAGAGGTACGCGTCCCCGGCCGCGGCCGCCCGCACCGCGCCGATCAGCTCGCCCGGCGCCGAGTCCTTCAGCAGGAAGCCCGCACCGCCCTGGCCCAGCGCCCGCAGCACGTTCTCCTTCTCCCCGAAGGTCGTCAGGATCAGCGCCCGCGCCTGGGGCACCGCCCGCACCAGCTCCCCCAGCGCGGTCAGCCCGTCCATCACGGGCATCTGGATGTCCAGCAGCACCACGTCCGGCGCGTGCGAACGGGCCAGCTCCACCGCCTCCCGGCCGTTCGCCGCCTCCGCGACGACCTCGATGTCCGGTGCCGAGGTAAGGATCATCCTGATCCCGGCCCGGATCAGCGGCTCGTCGTCGGCGATCACCACTCTGATCACTTCGGCTGTCACCCGCGCTCCTACTGCTTGACCTCGTAGACCTGCTTGTCGACGAGCTTGCCGTCCTTGAAGCAGAACCGGAAAACGGTGTCGCTGTTGAGGTTCTCCTGGGGCTCCGTCGACAGCAGCACCAGGCAACTGGCGCCCTCCGGCCGCGGCGGCCCCTTGTACTCCATTCCCGACGTCAGCAGGTTGCCACCCTCGGGCAGCCTGCCGCGCACCAGTTCCTCGGACTCGCCCACCCGCACCGCGTCGAACTCGGCCCGGTCGATCATCGACTTGTTCACCGACCCCAGTACGACGGCGACCCCGATCCCGACCACGATCACCAGCAGCACCACCGCCGCGAACGCGATCCCGCAGCCCATGGCCACGCTCCCGGAGCGGCTGCGCACCCGCACCGCCAACTCCCGGTCCACCGCGTCCCAGTCCATCGGAGGCACGCTCTTGGAACCCTTGCGGCTCCACACCCCCCGCGCCTGGGCCTGCTGCCCGAAGTCGTCGGCCGGCTCCGCGACCCCGGCCGGCCCCGCCCCGTAGGGCAGCACCCCCGCCACCCGGAACCCGCCGTCCTCGGTCCCGCCCGCGTGCACCATCCCGCCGACCAGCCGCGCCCGCTCCCGCAGCCCCGTCAGCCCCTGCCCGCCCGAGACCACCTCACCGGCCCCCCGACCGGGCGCCGGCCCATTGGCGATCTCCACCACCAGCGAGTCGTCCTCGTAGCGCAGTTCCACCGTGATCGGCGCCCCCGGAGCGTGCTTGTACGCGTTCGTCAGCGCCTCCTGCACGATCCTGTACGCCGCGTGGTCGCAAGCCGCCACCAGCGGCCTCGGCTGCCCCGACCTCCTCAGCCGCACCTCGGTACCCGCGCCCCGGGCCGCCTCCACGACCCCCTCGATCCCGGCCACCCCGCGCGCCGCCGGCTGCGCCGCCTCCTCCACGGGCAGCGGCGCCTCCACCCCGTCCCGCAGGATCCCGACGACCTCGCGCAGCTCGTGCATCGCCGCCACCGAGGCCTGCCGCAGCACACCCACCGCCTCGCGCTGGCGGTCGGTCAGCTTCGGATCCACCTCCAGCGCGCCCGTGTGCACCGAGATCAGCGCCAGCTGGTGACCGAGGCTGTCGTGCATGTCCTGCGCGATCCGCTGCCGCTCGCGCAGCCGCGCCTGACCCGCGACCATGGCGCGCTCGCGCAGCAGTTGGCCGTTGCGCTCCTGCAGCGCCCGCAGCAGGGTCCGGCGCTGGGACCAGTACCGGCTGGCCAGACCCGGCATCAGCGTGATCACCAGGAACACCAGCGTGGTGAACACGAGCACCAGCAACGGCCGCATCTGCGACCACTGATCCCACACGCTCAGACCCACCGCCGCCGCGAACGCCAGCGTGAACGCGACCAGCGCCCTGCCCACCCCGACGATCCGGCGCCCCGCGGACCAGCCCAGCAGGACCGTGATCAGGAACGCCCCGGGCAGCACCGCCGCCGCCGCCGAACCGACCACGAGCGTGGTCCCCGGCAGCCGCCGCCGCAGCAGGGTCAACACCACCACGGCCACCACGGACGCCGCCATCCGCTGCCCGGACCCCTTGTCGAGCTCCTCGACCCCCAGGCCGAGCACGCCCATCACGACGGCGATGGCCAGATCCCCCGCCAGCATCCGCCGCGTCCAGGGCTCGGGCCCCTTCAACCAGTCCCAGCCCGCCCGTGCCTTCGCCATGACATCCACGCGCCCGACCCTAGACACCCGGACCCCGGCCCCGCCGCCCCCTTTCGTCGCGCCCCGCGCAACGAAAGTCGAACGTCCACGCCCGTCTACAGTCGTGGACGATCCGCACCACCGAGGAGGGGGCTCCCAGCAATGAACGCGACAGTGACGGCAGTCAGCAGCAACGGCGAATACTCGTTCACCAAGCCGAACCGGGACAGCATCACCCTGCTCACCGGCCTCGGCGTGGAAGGCGACGTACACGCCGGCGTGACGGTCAAACACCGCTCCCGCGTCGCACAGGACCCGACCCAGCCGAACCTGCGCCAGGTCCACCTCATCCACGAAGAGCTCTTCACCGAGGTCGGTGACCAGGGATTCGAGGTGGCGCCCGGCCAGCTCGGCGAGAACATCACCACGCGCGGCATCGACCTGCTCGGCCTGCCGACCGGCACCCTCCTGCGCATCGGCGACGCGGCGGTGCTGGAAGTGACCGGACTGCGCAACCCCTGCCTGCAGATCGACGCCTTCCAGGACGGCCTGCTGAAGCAGGTCGTCGGCCGCGACGAAGCCGGGAACGTCGTACGCAAGGCCGGAATCATGACCACGGTGCGGGAAGGCGGCGTCGTCCGCCCCGGCGACACGATCGAAACGGAACTCCCCCAGGGCCCCTTCCGGCCCCTGGAACGGGTCTGAACCGCCCCTGAACCCGACCCGAAGCCGCCCGCCCGGCCCCGGACTTCGACCTCCGCGGGCCGGACCCGGCGAAAGCGATCCGCATCACACCTGCCGGGGAACGCAGCGCACACCACAACCGGCACCAGGCACGGAGCACACCCCGCGAAAACACGAAAGGCCGCCACCGCTTTCGCGGTGACGACCATTCGTCGATGTGGGCGAGGGGGGATTTGAACCCCCACGTCCCGAAGGACACTGGCACCTGAAGCCAGCGCGTCTGCCGTTCCGCCACTCGCCCGAGCAGCGTCCCAGTGGTTCTTCCCTTTCGGGCCGTTCCCCTGGCGACGTCGAAACATTAGCACGTCGGACGGGGTGGATTCACATCGCTTTCCCCGCACCCCCCAAGCCCGCCGTGGACAGCCCCTCCCGCACTCCGCTCCCGGTGCGGGACACTGTCCTCGGGCCGCCCCTACGATCCCCTGTGAGGACCAACACTCGTCCTCACAGGACCGATGGGGAACCAGCCGAATCCGCCACGCGTGGATACGATCAGTAAGCAGTACAGGGCGACAACGACGGAGGAGGTGCCCCATGGGAGTCCTGAAGCGGTTCGAGCAGCGACTCGAAGGTCTGGTGAACGGCACCTTCGCCAAGGTCTTCAAGTCCGAGGTCCAGCCGGTGGAGATCGCCGGCGCCCTCCAGCGGGAGTGCGACAACAACGCCACCATCTGGAACCGCGAGCGGACCGTCGTCCCCAACGACTTCATCGTCGAACTCAGCGCCGGCGACTACGACCGCCTGAGCCCCTACTCCGGGCAGCTCGGCGACGAGCTCGCGGGCCTGGTCCGCGAGTACGCCAAGCAGCAGCGCTACAGCTTCATGGGCCCCATCAAGGTCCACCTGGAAAAGGCCGACGACCTCGACACCGGCCTGTACCGCGTCCGCAGCCGCACCCTCGCCTCCAGCACCTCCCAGCCCGGAGCCGCACCCCAGGGCCCCCAGGGCGGCTACGGCTACCCCCCGGTCTCCGCCCCGCCGATGCCCGCCGGACCGCCCCCGGGCGCCCCCCGCCGCGGACCGGCCCCCAGCGGACCCGCCCCCGTACCCGGCAGCGGCGCCCCCCGGCGCCACTGGATCGAGATCAACGGCACCCGCCACCAGATCTCGCGCCCCACGCTCGTACTCGGCCGAAGCACCGAAGCCGACGTGCGGATCGACGACCCCGGCGTATCGCGCCGGCACTGTGAGATCCGGACCGGAACGCCCTCGACGATCCAGGATCTCGGGTCCACCAACGGCATCGTGGTGGACGGGCAGCACACCACCCGCGCTACGCTCCGCGACGGCTCGCGGATCGTCGTGGGCAGCACCACCATCATTTACCGGCAAGCCGAAGGGTGAAGCGGGGGCAATGTCAGAGCTGACCCTGACGGTCATGCGGTTGGGTTTCCTGGCCGTTCTGTGGCTGTTCGTCATCGTGGCCGTCCAGGTCATCCGCAGCGACCTCTTCGGAACGAGAGTGACCCAGCGCGGCTCCCGCCGCGGCGGCGCCACCGGCGCCCCGCAGCAGGCCGGCCGGCAGTCCGCGCCGCCGCAGCAGCGCCAGCGCCGCGGTGCGCCCACCAAGCTCGTCGTCTCCGAGGGCACCCTCACGGGCACCACCGTGGCCCTCGCCGGCCAGACGATCACGCTCGGCCGCGCCCACGACTCCACGATCGTGCTGGACGACGACTACGCGTCCAGCCGCCATGCCAGGATCTACCCCGACAGGGACGGCCAGTGGATCGTCGAGGATCTCGGGTCCACCAACGGCACGTATCTCGACCGGACCCGGCTGACCACCCCGACGCCCATTCCGCCGGGCGCCCCGATCCGCATCGGCAAGACCGTCATCGAGCTGCGGAAGTAGTACGAGAATGAGCGAGCGGAGCGAGCGCGCTGCGGCGATCCGTCCCACCGAGGACACGGACACCCGCGCGCTCCCGACCGGAGGGTGGGCAGTGTGGCTCGAGACCGGTTGTACCCGGAGCCGACCGGCGAGGTGCGCATGAGTCTGTCCCTGCGGTTCGCCGCCGGATCACACAAGGGCATGATCCGCGAGGGCAACGAGGACTCCGGCTACGCCGGACCCCGTCTCCTCGCGATCGCCGACGGCATGGGCGGCCAGGCCGCGGGCGAAGTCGCCAGCTCCGAGGTGATCTCCACCCTCGTGCAGCTCGACGACGACGTCCCGGGCTCCGACATCCTCACCTCCCTCGCCACGGCAGTGCAGCGCGCCAACGACCAGCTGCGCGCCATGGTCGAGGAGGACCCCCAGCTCGAAGGCATGGGCACCACCCTGACCGCCCTCCTGTGGACCGGCCAGCGCCTCGGCCTCGTCCACGTCGGCGACTCCCGCGCCTACCTGCTGCGCGACGGCGTCCTCACCCAGATCACCCAGGACCACACCTGGGTGCAGCGCCTCGTCGACGAGGGCCGCATCACCGAAGAGGAAGCCACCACCCACCCGCAGCGCTCGCTGCTCATGCGCGCACTGGGCAGCGGCGACATCGTCGAACCCGACCTCTCCATCCGCGAGGTCCGCGCCGGCGACCGCTACCTGATCTGCTCCGACGGACTGTCCGGCGTCGTCTCCCACCAGACCCTGGAAGAGACCCTCGCCGACTATCACGGCCCCCGCGCCACCGTGCAGTCCCTCATCCAGCTCGCACTGCGCGGCGGCGGCCCCGACAACATCACCTGCATCGTCGCCGACGTCCTCGACACCGACAGCGGCGACACCCTCGCCGCCCAGGTCAGCGACACCCCCGTCGTCGTCGGCGCCGTCGCCGAGAACCAGCACCAGCTCTTCGACGGCGGCAACGCCATGCAGACCCCCGCCGGCCGCGCCTCCGGCCTGGGCCGCCAGGTCCCGCCCCCGGCCGGCGCCTTCGGCCCCCCCGGCAGCGGCGAGGCCCCCGGCTACGGCGGCTACCCCGACCAGAACCAGGGCGGCGGCGCATACGGCAGCTTCGGCGAAGCCGACGCCTACGAACCCGACTCCGGCTACGAGGACACGTACGACCACCCCCGCAGGCGCCGCGGCAAAGGGCGCAAGTGGGCCACCCGCACCCTGACCCTGCTGATCGTCGCCGGCGTCATCGGCGGCGGCCTCTACGCCGGCTGGCGCTGGACCCAGACCCAGTACTACGTCGGCATCAAGGGCGAACACGTCGCGCTCTTCCGCGGCATCAGCCAGAAGCTCGGGCCGCTGGAGCTCTCCAAGGTGGAGACCGACCGCCCCGACATCGAACTGAAGTACCTCCCGCCCTTCAAGCGCAAGCTCGTCGAGGACACCATCAGCGAAGGCAGCCTCTCCGGCGCCCGCGAGAAGGTCGACGAACTCGGCGTCCAGGTCTCCGCCTGCAAGAAGGACGAAGAACGCCGCAAGGCCGAGGCACAGGGCCAGACACCGGGCGCCACACTGACTCCCGCGGAGCAGCAAGTGGTCGGCCTGTGCGTCAAGCAGTAGACACTCGCGGGCACAGGGGGCCCGCCACACCATGAGCGTTGTCACCAACACGACCACCATCGGCGCCATCGAGCTGCCGAGCCGGCGGAACACCGAGCTCCTGCTGCTCGGCTTCGCCGTGGTCATCCCGATCTTCGCCTACGCCAACGTGGGCCTCGCGATGAACGGCAGCCTGCCCCCCGGCATGCTGCTCTACGGCCTCGCCCTCGCGGCCCTCGCCGGGATCGCGCACCTCGTCGTACGCCGCTACGCCAAGTACGCCGACCCGCTGCTGCTGCCCCTCGGCATCCTGCTCAACGGGCTCGGCCTGGTGCTGATCTGGCGCCTCGACCAGTCGGAACGCCTGCAGAACCGCGCCAAGGCGGCCTTCGGCGCGTTCTCCGAGTCCGCGCCCAACCAGATGCTCTACACGGCGCTCGGCATCGCCCTGTTCTCCGGCGTCCTCCTGGTCTTCAAGGACCACCGCACGCTCCAGCGGTTCACCTACATCTCGATGGTGACCGCCCTGGTGCTGCTCCTCCTGCCGCTCGTCCCCGGCCTCGGCGCGGACGTCTTCGGCGCCAAGATCTGGATCCGCGTCGCCGGCTTCTCCATCCAGCCCGGCGAGTTCGCGAAGATCGTCCTCGCGGTCTTCTTCGCCGGCTACCTGATGGTGAAGCGCGACGCCCTGGCCCTGGCCTCCCGCCGGTTCATGGGCCTCTACCTGCCCCGCGGCCGCGACCTCGGCCCGATCCTCGTGATCTGGGCCGTGAGCCTGCTCATCCTGATCTTCGAGAACGACCTCGGCACCTCACTGCTGTTCTTCGGCATGTTCGTGATCATGCTGTACGTGGCGACCGAGAGGACCAGCTGGATCGTCATCGGCCTGCTGATGTCCGTCGGCGGCGCCGTCGTCGTCGCCTCCTTCTCCAGCCACGTCGGAGCCCGCGTCAGCGCCTGGCTGGACCCCTTCGGCTGCTGGCAGCGCATGGACAGCGACGCCGGCGCGTGCGAGCAGATCGCCCAGTCGATCATGAGCTTCGGCTCCGGCGGAGTCCTCGGCACCGGCTGGGGCCAGGGCAACTCCGATCTGATCGGCTTCGCCACCAACTCCGACTTCATCTTCGCCACCGTCGGCGAAGAGCTCGGCCTCACCGGGGTCATGGCCTTCCTCCTGCTCTACGGCCTGATCATCGAACGCGGTGTCCGCACCGCGCTCGCCGCCCGCGACCCCTTCGGCAAGCTCTTCGCCATCGGTCTCTCCGGCGCCTTCGCCCTCCAGATCTTCGTCGTCGCCGGCGGAGTCATGGGCCTCATCCCCCTCACCGGCATGACCATGCCCTTCCTCGCCTCGGGCGGCTCCTCCGTCCTCGCGAACTGGGCCCTCATCGGCATCCTCATCCGGATCAGCGACACCGCACGCCGCCCCGCCCCGGCCCCCGCCCCGTCCCCCGACTCCGAGATGACCCAGGTGGTCCGCCCGTCATGAACAAGCCCCTGCGCCGCATCTCGCTGTTCTGCGGGCTGCTCGTCCTCGCGCTGCTGATCCGTACGAACTGGCTCCAGTACGTAAAGGCCGAGGAACTCAGCACGCGCAAGGAGAACCGCCGGGTCCAGATCGCCCAGTACGCCACCGAACGCGGCAACATCATCGTCGCGGGCGAACCGATCACCGGCTCCGCGGTCACCGACGGCAGCGACTACAAGTTCAAGCGGACCTACAAGGACGGCCCCCTGTGGGCCCCCGTCACCGGGTACGCCTCCCAGGCCTTCGGCTCCACCCAGCTCGAATCCCTCGAAGACGGCATCCTCACCGGCAACGACGACCGGCTCTTCTTCGACCGCACCATCGGCATGTTCACCGGCGAGAAGAAGCAGGGCGGCAACGTCGTCACCACGCTCAACCCCGCCGCCCAGAAGGCCGCCTTCGACAAGCTCGGCAGCAAGAAGGGCGCCGTCGCCGCGATCGACCCCCGCACCGGCGCCATCCTCGCCCTCGTCTCCACCCCCTCGTACGACCCCTCCAGCTTCGCCGGCAACTCCAAGACCGACGAGAAGGCCTGGGTCGAACTGAAGGACAGCGAGGACAAGAAGCTCGTCAACCGCGCCCTGCGCGAGACCTACCCGCCCGGCTCCACCTTCAAGGTCGTCACCGCCGCCGCCGCCCTCGAGCACGGCGTCGTCCAGGACATCAACGCCCCGACCGACACCCCCGAGCCGTACATCCTGCCGGGCACCAGGACCCAACTGCCCAACTCGCACAACATGAACTGCGAGAAGTTCAGCCTCAACAAGGCCCTCGAAGTCTCCTGCAACTCGGTCTTCGCCAACATGGGCGACAAGGTCACCCGCGACAAGATGGTGGAGACCGCGCAGAAGTTCGGCTTCAACAACGACAAGATCGACACCCCGGTCCGCGCCTTCGCCAGCATCTACGACAAGACCATGGGCAAGGACGGCAACGCCCAGAGCGCCATCGGCCAGTTCAACACCGCCGCCACCCCGCTCCAGATGGCCATGGTCACCGCCGCGATCGCCAACGACGGCAAGCTCATGAAGCCGTACATGGTCGACCAGCTCACCGCCCCCAACCTCGACGTCATCGAGAAGCACGAGCCGCAGGAAATGAGCCGGCCCCTCTCCGCCGCCAACGCGCAGAAGGTCCAGCAGATGATGGTCAACGTCGTCGAGAACGGCACCGGCACCAAGGCCAAGATCAACGGAACCACCGTCGGCGGCAAGACCGGCACCGCCCAGCACGGCGAGAAGAACGCCAAGAAGCCCTACGCCTGGTTCATCTCCTACGCCGAGAACCCCGACGGCACCTCCCCCGTCGCCGTCGCCGTCGTCATCGAGGACAGCAACGCGGACCGCGAGGACATCAGCGGCGGCGGCCTCGCCGCCCCCGTGGCCAAGGCGGTCATGGAAGCCGTCCTCAACAAGAGCAAGGGCTGAACCGGCCCGGCATGAGCCAGGAGTGACCCACTGATGACGGACCGCGGCGGAGTGATCCACATCACTGATCACGCCCGGATCCGAGCGCACGGTACCGGTCCAGTATCAGACTGTGGCCACGATCCGATCACAGACGATCGGCCGGTAGCCTTTGCGCGAACAGCACACCGCCGGACCACACACAGGTGCGGTCGGGACTGACGGAGAGGGCTGCACGTTATGGAAGAGCCGCGTCGCCTCGGCGGCCGGTACGAGCTGAGCCACGTGCTCGGCCGCGGTGGCATGGCCGAGGTCTACCTCGCCCACGACACCCGGCTCGGTCGTACCGTCGCCGTCAAGACCCTGCGCGCCGACCTCGCCCGCGACCCGTCCTTCCAGGCCCGGTTCCGGCGCGAGGCCCAGTCGGCCGCGTCGCTGAACCACCCGGCGATCGTCGCCGTCTACGACACCGGCGAGGACTACGTCGACAACATCTCCATCCCGTACATCGTGATGGAGTACGTCGACGGATCCACGCTGCGCGAACTCCTGCACTCCGGCCGCAAACTGCTGCCCGAGCGCACCCTGGAGATGTGCATCGGCATCCTCCAGGCCCTCGAGTACTCGCACCGCGCCGGCATCGTCCACCGCGACATCAAGCCCGCCAACGTCATGCTGACCCGCACCGGCCAGGTCAAGGTCATGGACTTCGGCATCGCCCGCGCCATGGGCGACTCCGGCATGACCATGACACAGACCGCGGCCGTCATCGGCACCGCCCAGTACCTCTCCCCCGAGCAGGCCAAGGGCGAACAGGTCGACGCACGCTCCGACCTCTACTCCGCGGGCTGCCTCCTCTACGAGCTCCTCAGCGTCCGGCCCCCGTTCGTCGGCGACTCCCCCGTCGCCGTCGCCTACCAGCACGTACGGGAAGAACCGCAGCCGCCGTCGAACTTCGACCCCGAGATCACGCCCGAAATGGACGCCATCGTCCTCAAGGCACTGGTCAAGGACCCCGACTACCGCTACCAGTCCGCCGACGAGATGCGCGCCGACATCGAGGCCTGCCTCGACGGCCAGCCCGTAGCCGCCACCGCCGCCATGGGCGCCGCCGGCTACGGCTACCCCGGCGACCAGGGCCACGGCTACGGACAGCAGGGCTACGACCAGCCCACCACCGCCCTGCGCACCGCCGACCCCGGCCAGACCTCCATGCTCCCGCCGATGAACCAGAACGACGGCGGCTACGGCGGCAACCAGGGCCACGGCGGCTACGACCAGGGCCCGCGCCGCCGCCAGAGCCAGAAGAGCAAAGCCTCCACGATCCTGCTCGTCGCGGCCGGCCTCCTCGTCCTCATCGGAGCCATCCTCATCGGCCGCGCCTTCATGAGCGACACCGCCGACAACCGGCCCTCCGTACCCAAGCTCATCGGCCAGACCCTGGAACAGGCCCAGAAGAGCGGCGAGAACGTCGGCATCAAGGTCGTCAAGGGCGCCGACGAGGCCTGCCCGGACCAGCCCAAGGGCAACGTCTGCAAGCAGGACAAGGCCCCCGACACCAAGGTCGAAAAGAACTCCACGGTCACGGTGACGGTCTCCACGGGCGCACCCAAGGTCCCGGTCCCCAGCGTGGTCAGCCTGACCTACGAACAGGCCGAGGCAATGCTCAAGGAGAGGGGCTTCCAGGTCGACCGCAAGCCCCAGGAGTCCGAGCGCCCCGCCGGCACCGTCCTCGACCAGAACCCGAAGGCGGGCGGCGAGGCGGAGAAGAACTCCGTCATCACGCTGACCGTCGCCAAGGAACTCTCCAAGGCCACGGTCCCGGACCTCAAGGGCAAGACCAAGGAAGAGGCGATCGCGGCCCTCACCGCGGCGAAGCTGCGGCTCGGCAGCACGACGGAGGTCGAGTCCCCCGGGGCCGCGCCGAAGACGATCATCGAGCAGCAGTACGCGCCGGGTGAGTCGCTGGACGTCAACAAGACGGTCAACGTGACCATCGCCAAGGCCAGCCAGCAGACCACGGTCCCGCAGCCGGCCAACCGGACGCTGGGCCAGTACAAGGACGAACTCCGCCGCGCCAACCTGAAGCCGGGCACCATCACCGGCCCGACGGACGACAACGCGTTGGTGATCGCCACCAACCCGACCGCCGGCAGCCCGGTCAACACCGGCACGAACATCGACATCTGGACGGCCGCGGGCCAGCAGCAGGACGGCGGCCTCTTCGGAGGCCTGACGGGCGGCCGCCGCTAACCGCGGCACCCGCCCCGCACGTATGGGTCCGGCCCCTCTCCGAGGAGAGGGGCCGGACCTTTTTCCGTACGTGTCTTCATATGTGCGAATTCGTTACCCCGGATGGGGTGGGGTATCGGGCTCCGCCGGGGAGGAGCGGAGAGCCGTGATCAACGAGTCGGTACTGCTGGAGTCCAAGACCCTGCGCACGAGCGTGCTGGAACGGACGCACGTCCTGGACAAGGTGAAGGCGCTGTCCCTGCTGCCGGACGGGCTGCACGTGACGACGGCGATGGTGGCGGCGTACTACGAAGTGAACGTCACAGCCATCCGCTCACTTATCGCAGACCACCGCGACGAGCTGGAAGCCAACGGCTATCACGTCCTGACAGGTACACAACTGAGTGCCTTTAAGGCACTCAGTCGCTCCCAGTCACGCTCCGCGTCACTCGCGATCTTCTCCCGGCGGGCCGTACTCAACGTTGGAATGCTCCTCCGGGACAGCGAAGTCGCACGTCAGGTGCGTACGTACCTCCTCGACGCCGAGTACGAGGTCCGTACTCGCCCTGTGGATAACCTTATCCACAGGGCGAGTTGGGACGGGCTCGACGAGCGCGTCGACAGCCGCATCACGGACGTACTCGGCAAGACCGTCGTGCCCATGTTCAACGCTCTCATCGAGACATCCGGCGAGCAGAGCCGCGAGCTGATCTCCCTCCGGGAGGACGTCCAGCAGATCCAGATGAAACTCATCGAGCACGACATCCAGCTCAGCCGCCTCCAGCGCGGCCAGGACGTGAAGGCCCTCACCGGGGTCATCGGGACCATCGACGCCATGAACTGGCGGGAGTTCGAAGAGCACGTCGCCGGGCTGCTGCGGCGTGACGGCTGCACCGACGTCGAGCTGTACGGCGGGCACGGCGGCGACCGCGGGGTCGACATCTCCGCCCGCACCGCCGACGGCCGCACGGTCGCCGTGCAGTGCAAGAACTTCGCGCCCTTCCGGCACGTGCTCAGCGGCGAGATGCAGAAGTTCCTCGGCGCCTCGAAGGTCCTCCACAAGGCCGACGTGGCCCTCTACGTGGCCACGTGCGCCTTCACCCGGGAGTCCCTGGCCATCGCCGCCCAGGGAGGCGTCACAGCCGTTCACAGGGGCCTTCTGGAGGCCTGGAGCGCGGGAGTCCAGCTCCAGGTGCTGCGCTGACTTGATAGTGACAAGTTGTCACTATCAAACGCCGACTTATCCACAGGTCCACCGCTGACTGACCTCCTCAAAGGAGGTCAGTCACCGCAACTCCGCCGGCGGCGTCCGCCCCGCGTCCACTTTCTCCGTCCGCACCAGCTCGCCCCACACCACGTACCGGTACTTCGACGTGTACACCGGCGTGCACGTGGTCAGCGTGATGTAGCGGCCCTCGGCCGTCTTGCCCGAGTCCTTCGGGACCGGGTTGATCACGTCCGTGTTGTACTTCGACGTCTGGCGCAGCTCCGCGAAGACCTTGTACACGTACCAGGTGTCCCGCGTCTCGAAGACGATCGCGTCGCCGTTCTTCACCTTGTCGATGTTGTGGAACTTCGCGCCGTGTCCGTCCCGGTGCGCGGCGAGGGTGAAGTTCCCCTTCCCGTCCCACGGCAGCGCCGACTTCACCGGCTCCGTGTAGTAGCCCGCGACGCCGTCGTCGAGGGTGTCCGGGTCGGTGCCCTTCTTGACCAGCACCTCGCCGTTCTTCATCGCCGGGACGTGCAGGAAGCCGATCCCGCCCTGGACGTCCAGCGCACCCGGCTCCGCCGGCGCGGCCGTCGCCGGGGCCTGCCACTGCTGGCGGATCTCGTCGCCGCGCGCCGACGCCTGCCGGTCCGCGAGGACGTTCGTCCACCACAGCGAGTACGCCACGAACAGGGCCAGTACCAGGCCCGCCGTGATCAGGACCTCGCCCAGCAGGCTCAGGAACCCGGCGAGCAGGCTGCGGCCGCCGGCGGGCTCAGGCGCGGGCGGGGCCGCGGTGCGGCGGCGGGCACGGGACACGGCGATTCGTCCTTAGCTGGTCAGCGCGGGCGGCGGGCCCTGGCTGCGCGGGCGTTCATCGGTCATCCTGCCCCATACGATCATCCGATAGGTGCTGGTGAACTCGGGCGTGCAGGTCGTCAGCGTGATGTACCGCCCGGGCGAGGTGAACCCCGAACCCTCCGGCACCGGCTTGATCACCGACACGTTCGTCGGCGGGGTCTGCGCCAGCGTCGAGGTCGTCTCGTACGTGTAGTACGCGTCCCGGGTCTCCACCACCACGGGGTCCCCCGGCACCAGCTTGTTGATGTAGCGGAAGGGCTCGCCGTGTGTGTTGCGGTGGCCCGCCACCGCGAAGTTGCCCTGCTTGTCCGCCGGCATCGCCGTCTTCAGCGCACCCTCGCCGTAGTGCCCGACCATCCCCCGGTCCAGCACCTTCGGCTTGCTGACGCCCTCCGCGACCGGCACCTTCACGTCCAGCTTCGGGATGTACAGGATCGCGAAACCCTGGCCCGGCTCGAAGGCCGTCACCGGCGGCGCCGCGGCCCCGGCCCCGCCCCCGCCCCCGTCCCCGGAAGGCGTGCCGCCGCCCGGCTCCCGCTGCCAGGTCTGCTGGAGCGAGCCCGCGGCGCCGTCCGCCGTCCACTGCCCCAGCAGGTTCGTGTACCAGAGCTGGTAGGCGACGAACAGCAGCATCACCACGCCCATCGTGATGAACAGCTCGCCGCCCAGCCGGCTCAGGACGATCACCGGTCCGCCCGACGCCGGCCGCCTGCGCCGCCGCCCGCCCCGTCTCCTGCTCTGCCTGGCGGCCCGCTTGGCGGCCTCCTGCGCTGCCCTGCGTCGCGCGGCCCGGCCCTCCGTGGGCGCGGACGGCGCGACCGCCGTCACGCGACGGCCTTGCCCACCACCGGAGCGAGCCCCACCGACCGCTCCACCGCGCCCGCGTCACCGCAGCGCACCAGCCAGTTCGCCAGCATCCGGTGGCCCCACTCGGTGAGCACCGACTCGGGGTGGAACTGGACGCCCTCGACGTCGTACTCGCGGTGGCGCAGGCCCATGATGATCCCGTCCTCCGTCCGCGCCGTGACCTCCAGCGTGTCCGGCAGGGTCGGCGGCTCGGCGGCGAGCGAGTGGTAGCGGGTCGCGGTGAAGGGCGACGGCAGCCCCTCGAACACGCCCTGGCCCTCGTGGACCACCGGCGAGGTCTTGCCGTGCAGCAGCTCCGGCGCCCGGCCCACGACGCCCCCGTACGCCACCGCCATCGACTGCATGCCGAGGCACACGCCGAAGACGGGGACGCCGGTCTGCGCGCAGTGGCGGACCATGTCGACGCAGACCCCCGCCTCCTCCGGCGTCCCGGGCCCCGGGGAGAGCAGCACGCCGTCGAAACCGTCCTGCGCGTGGGAGAGCTCGACCTCGTCGTTGCGCAGCACCTCGCACTCGGCCCCGAGCTGGTAGAGGTACTGGACCAGGTTGAAGACAAAGCTGTCGTAGTTGTCCACGACAAGAATGCGCGCGCTCACGGAGTGACTCCCGATCCCTCGTCCACCGTCACGTCGTTGAAAGGCAGGAGCGGCTCGGCCCAGGGGAAGACGTACTGGAAGAGCACGAAGACCACCGCGAGGACCAGTACGAGGGAGATCAGCGCGCGTACCCACGCGTTGCCCGGCAGATGACGCCAGATCCAGCCGTACATGCCGCCTGTTTCCTTTTCGTCCACGTTTGTTCCAAGCACCGCGGGAGGCGGTACGCGAACAGACTAAAGCCAGCGGCCCGGCGGGTGGGTCAGCTCGCCAAACCCTCCGGCCTGCCCTGCCCCGCGGCGCGCGTGCCGGTCAGTTCCGCCCAGACGACGAGCCGGTGGCTGTGGCCCCACTCCGGGTCACAGGTCGTGAGGGTCAGATAGCGGCCGGGCGTCGTGAACGGCGACTTCGCCGGCACCGGGTCGACCACCCCGACCTCGGTCGGCAGCGTGCGCAGGGGACCGCCGCGCACGGTGTACGTGTACCAGCCGGTGGCGTCCTTGAGGATCACCTCGTCACCCGGGCGCAGCTCGGGGAAGTCCTTGAAGGGGTCGCCGTACGTGCGGCGGTGGCCGGCGACCGAGAAGTTCCCGGCGGCGCCGAGGCGGGCCGTGCCCGGGTAGTGGCCGAGGCCCTTCTTCAGCACCTCGGGGTCGGTGCCCTCCAGGACGGGCTTCTTCCAGTCCCGGCCGAAGCGCGGGATGTACATCTCGGCGAAGGCCCGGCCCGCCGGATAGCCCGCCGGCTCCGGTGCGGGAGGGGCGGCCGGGGCGGGAGCGGGCGCGGCGGCCGTCGGCTGCGGGGCGGGGGCGGGGGCGGCCGCGGGGGCCGCCGCCCAGCGGTCGCGCAGGGCCGACATCTCCCCCTCCATGGCCAGGTCGGCCTTGACCCCGGTCCACAGCAGCACGTACGCCACGAACAGCACGATCAAGGTGCCCGCGGTCAGGCACACCTCGCTGAACGTCCGTACCACCAGGCGCAGTACGAGGTCAGGAGTGACTCGCTTCATTGGCAGGGCCCACCGGCTTCGCATAGTGGAGGTCCACTGTGCCGGAGTAGCCCGGAAGTGTCAGCGCCTTGTGCTCGTCCACTTTCCAGCCGAGCCCGTACGCGTTCACGTACAGCTGGTAGTTCTGCAGGGCCGGCGAGGCCGCCATCGCCTTGCGCAGCGCGGCCGGGTCGCCGACCGCCGAGATCTTGTACGGCGGCGAGTAGACGCGGCCCTGGAGGATCAGCGTGTTGCCCACGCAGCGCACCGCGCTGGTGGAGATCAGCCGCTGGTCCATGACCTGGATGCCCTCGGCGCCGCCCTGCCACAGGGCGTTCACCACGGCCTGCAGGTCCTGCTGGTGGATCACCAGGTCGTTGGGCTGCGGCTCGGGCACGTTGGGGATGCGGGCGGTGGCGTTCGGCGGGGCGTCGTTGAGGGTGACCGTCAGGCCCTTGCCGGACAGCTCCTCGGTACCCGAGGCCGCGCGCAGGGCGGCCAGCTTGGCGTCCTCGGCCTTGGTGCTGCCGTCGTCACGCTCGGCGAGGGCGTCCACCCGGCGCCGTACCGCGCCCATGCTCTGCTCCAGCTCGGCATTGTTCTGGCTGCGCTCGTGGATGAGGTCCGACAGCTTCAGCATCGAGGCGTCGGTCCGGAGGTTCGTACCCTTGGAGGTGTTGAAGCTGGTGACGAAGAGCAGCCCGGCCAGGGCGAAGACCGCGGCCGTCAGCAGCCGGACCGGCCTGGCCCGGCGTCGGACACCCGCGGAGGAGTCGTCGGAATTGCTCAACGTACCCTTCTCCTTCAACGCCACAGGTCCACTACGCTAACGGACGCCCGGGGCAGGCAAGGTCCCCAGCCCATCGACAGGAGAGCCCCTCGTGCCGAAGTCACGTATCCGCAAGAAGGACGACTACACGCCGCCGCCGACTCGGCAGCCGCAGAGCATCCGGCTGACGAACCGCAGCTGGGTCGCTCCGGTCATGCTGGCGCTCTTCCTCATCGGACTCGCGTGGATCGTCGTTTTCTATGTGACCGAGACCCGCCTGCCCATCGAATCCCTGGGCAATTGGAACATCGTGGTCGGATTCGGATTCATCGCGGCGGGATTCGGCGTCTCGACGCAGTGGAAGTGACACCGGATCCAGCACCGATCCGTCTCTGACGCAAGCTCTCCCCATGAGTTATCCACAGCGTCATCCACACCTGAGGAAAAGACAGAAGATCTGTGGATAACTCTGTGGAGGGTTGACGGTGGTGTGATCAGGTGAGTTCCGCCGTCCGGAGCAGGATCACCGCCGCGGCCAGCAGGAATACCGCCGCGCAGGTTCCCCATTGGACCAGTGTGCGGTTCCTGCCGGTGGCGGGCCACAGCATGCCCAGACCCAGCAGTCCGCCGGTGATCAGGCCGCCGACGTGGGCCTGCCAGGACACGGACAGCGCGCCGCCGAGCGGTACGAAGGTCAGCACCAGCATCAGTACGACCATGACGATCACCGGCCGCATCTCGTAGCGCAGCCGGCGCGCCAGGACGACGGTGGCGCCGAGCAGGCCGAAGACGGCGCCGGACGCGCCGAGGGTCGGGGTGTTCGGCGGGCTCAGCAGATAGACGAAGGCGCTGGCGCCGAGGCCGGAGAGCAGGTAGACGGCGAGGTAGCGGGCGCGGCCCAGGGCCGCTTCCAGCGGGCCGCCGATGAACCACAGGCCGATCATGTTGCCGAAGATGTGCCACCACTCGACGTGGAGGAACACCGAGGTCAGCAGGCGGTGGTACTGGCCGGTGGAGATCCCTTCGATGGGGCCGCCGGGGAATTCCCGGTACCGGCCGAGCAGCTCCAGGTGGATGACGACGGCCGGGGCGACCAGCCCGAGCAGGAACACCGCGGCGTTGACCGCGATGAGGATCTTGGTGACCAGCTGGGGGTCGCCCGTGACCACCCCGCCCGCGAGGTTGCGCGGCACGTTCGCGGCGGGGCGGTGCCCGGTGCCGGAGCCGTCTCGGACGCATTCGGGGCACTGGAAGCCGACCGAGGCGCTGATCATGCACTCGGGGCAGATGGGACGCTCGCAGCGGGTGCAGCTGATTCCCGTGTCGCGGTCCGGGTGGCGGTAGCAGCGCGGCAGACGGTCGGTGTCCATCGGTTCCCCCGGGGTCGTGGGTCAGCGCTTCTCGATGACGACGGACTTGATGACGACGTCTTCCACCGGCCGCTCGGTGCGGGGGTTGGTGGCGCTGGCCGCGATGGCGTGCACGACCTGCTTGCTGGCCTGGTCGGTGACCTCGCCGAAGATGGTGTGCTTGCGCGTGAGCCAGGCGGTGGGCGCGACGGTGATGAAGAACTGCGAGCCGTTGGTGCCCGGGCCGGCGTTGGCCATGGCGAGCAGGTAGGGCTTGGTGAAGGCCAGGTCGGGGTGGAACTCGTCGGCGAACTGGTAGCCGGGGCCGCCGGTGCCGTTCCCGAGCGGGTCGCCGCCCTGGATCATGAATCCGCTGATCACGCGGTGGAAGACGGTGCCGTCGTAGAGCGGGTCCGTGGTCTTCTGGCCGTCGGTGGGACGGGTCCATTCACGGGCGCCGGTGGCGAGTTCCACGAAGTTGCGGACGGTCTTCGGGGCGAAATTCGGCAGCAGCTCGATCTCGATGTCGCCTTCGCTGGTCTTCAGGGTGGCGTAGAGCTTCTCGGCCACGGATCTGCCTTCCATAGTCGTCACTGTCGGTCCAGATGGTCGCACGGAGGGCTGTACGGCACAGAAATCGTCCACCCGTATGCCCTGTCACGCATGCCGGGCAGCGATATGCAGGGCATGATCCGGGAAAGGGTGGAAAGGTGAACTGTGTCCACCGCCGAGTAGGAGGTTCCAGTGACCCGCAAGGACATGCACCTGGCCGCCGAGCACGCCAGGGAAGCCGTGAAGCACGCGGCGGAAGTGGTGGTGCCGTACGCCGGATCCGCCAAGGACGCGGCGGTGCACTACGCGCACGAGGCGAACGACCTGCTGGCTCCGAAGGTGTCGCACGCCGCCCACGGGGCCGCGCGGCATGCCCGTTCGACGTACGAATGCCATGTGCAGCCCCGGATCCGAGCGGCGCGCACGCACGTGCCGCCGAATGTGGACCGGGCGGCGACCAGGGCGGTGCAGCAGACGCTCGTGGCGGCGCGCCAGGCCGCCGAATACACGCAGCCGCGCATCGAGAGCGCGATCGCGGCGGCCACTCCGGTCGCCGAGGAGGCTGCTTCGCGGTCGACGGCTGCCCTGGCGGCGCTGCGCGGCCAGGTGTCGGCCAAGGAGGTGCAGCAGCTGGTGCGGCGCCATGAGCGGCGGGCGCGTGCGGGCCGGTGGGTCAAGGGCTTCGTGCTGGCCGGCGTGGTGGCCGGCGTTGCGTTCGCGGCGTGGAAGTGGTGGGACCAGCAGGCGAACCCGGACTGGCTCGTCGAACCGCCGGCGGCGACGGAGCTGTCGGCGAGCGACGCGGAGCCGGCGAGCTTCGACGACGAGCTGGCGGAGAAGGAGCGCGAGGCGGGGTCGAGCTCGCCGGACACGAAGCTCTGAGCGTCCTGAGAGTGCCCTGAGGGGCGAGTGACGCGGAAGGGGCCCGGATCCTGGGTGGATCCGGGCCCCTTCGTTCTTTTCGTTCTTTCCCGTTGTCCGCGCCGGGCGTCGGTCAGGTGGGGAGGGTGAGGACCTGCCCCGGGTGGATGAGGTCGGGGTTGGCGCCGATGACGCCCCTGTTCATGGCGTAGAGCTCGCGCCAGCGGGCCTCGTTGCCGAGCTGGTGGCGGGCGATCGCGGAGAGCGAGTCGCCGGGCTTGACGGTGTACGTGCGCTTCTTGGCCGTCGCCATCGGCTTGCGGCCCGGCGCGGCCGGGACGGCCTTGTGCGCGGCGGAGGCCGGGGTGGGGGTGTGCGGGGCGCCGGGCATGACGCCGGCCGCGGTGGGCTTCGGCGGCATGGGGGTGGGCTTGGGGGCGACGGGTACGGCCTTGTGGGCGGCCGACCCGGGGGTCGGGGCTGCGGGCTTGGGGGGTGCGGCGGCCGCCATGCGCTCGGCGGCGGCCCTGGTGGCGGAGGCGGCGTCGGAGGCCTGGCTCACGGGGGGCGTGCTTCCCCTGGCCATCTGCTGCTCGACCTGTTCCTTCGCCTTCTCGGCGGCCTCGTGCGCCTTCTTCTTGTCGGACTTCAGGAAGTCGAAGAGTCCCATGGTGTGTACGCCTCCGGCGTGGTGGTGCCCCCCTCGGCTGGGTGCCTTCCTCCACTGTCCGGCAGGGGGCGCCGGGCGGCCCTGTGACTGGGCCGTTCGGGGGACCTGCGGGAGAGGTGCGGGAGAGGTGCGGGAGAGGTGCGGGAGACGTACGGGGGCTGCTACTGGCGGGCGCGGCGGGCCGGGCGGGGGCTCTCGGAGGGGGTGGCGAGGTCGCCTTCGACGAGGCGTCCGAGGGCGCGCAGGAGGGCGGTGCGCTCGGTTTCGCCGAGGGAGGCGAGGGCGTCGGCGTGGACCTGGTCGACGATGCGCTGGCTCTGGACGGCGACGGCGGCGCCCTCGTCGGTGACGGCGATGACGCGGGCCCGGCGGTCCTTGGCGGAGGGGCGGCGTTCGGCCAGGCCGGCCTTCTCCAGGGCGTCCACGGTGACGACCATCGTCGTCTTGTCCATGTCGCCGATCTCGGCGAGCTGGATCTGGGTGCGCTCCTCCTCCAGGGCGTGGACGAGGACGCAGTGCATGCGGGGGGTGAGGCCGATCTCGTCGAGGGCGGCTGCCATGCGGGTGCGCAGAACGTGGCTGGTGTGGTCCAGGAGGAAGGAGAGGTCGGGCTCGGTCCGGGTGGGTGCCATGGCGGTCATGCGATCCACTCTACCGATTCGATCCGAAGAAAATAGTCTGCAACAAAACTATCTGCTACGGTCATACCAGTTGGCCGCACCGACCGCTGCCGCCCCACCGACTGGAGTTCCGATGCCTGCCGTGCTCACCTCCGCTCCGCCCACCGCCCCCTCGGCGGCCACCGCCGCCCCGCGCGGCCTGCACTCCCGCTGGACCGCCCTCGGCGTGCTCTCCACCGGAATGCTGATGACGATCCTCGACGGCAGCATCGTCACGGTGGCCATGCCGGCCATCCAGAGCGACCTGGGCTTCTCCCCGGCCGGTCTCAGCTGGGTCGTGAACGCCTACCTGATCGCCTTCGGCAGCCTGCTGCTGCTCGCCGGACGCCTCGGCGACCTGATCGGCCGCAAGCAGATGTTCCTGGCCGGAACCGCCGTCTTCACCGGCGCCTCGATCCTCGCCGGCCTCGCCGCCTCCCCCGCCGTGCTGATCGCCGCCCGCTTCCTGCAGGGGGTCGGCAGCGCGATGGCCTCCGCCGTCAGCCTCGGCATCCTGATCACCCTGTTCACCGAGCCGCGCGAGCGGGCGAAGGCGATCGCCGTCTTCTCCTTCACCGGCGCGGCCGGCGCCTCGCTGGGCCAAGTGCTCGGAGGTGTGCTGACGGACGCCCTCGACTGGCACTGGATCTTCTTCATCAACCTGCCCATCGGGCTCGCCGCCCTGCTGCTGGCCCTGCCCGCCCTGCCCGCCGACAGCGCCCTCGGCGGACCGGGCCTGCGCGCGGGTGCCGACGTACTCGGCGCGGTCCTGGTCACCGCCGGACTGATGCTCGGCATCTACACCGTGGTCAAGGTGGAGCAGTACGGCTGGACCTCCGCGCACACCCTCGGCCTCGGGGCCCTCTCGGCGGCGCTGCTGGCCGCGTTCACCCTGCGCCAGGCCAAGGCCCGCACCCCGCTGGTACCGCTGCGGATCTTCCGCTCCCGCACGGTGGTCGGCGCGAACCTGGTGCAGATGCTGATGGTGGCCGCGCTGTTCTCCTTCCAGATCCTGGTGGCCCTCTACCTCCAGAAGGTGCTGGGCTACGGAGCCGCGGCCACCGGCCTGGCGATGCTCCCCGCCGCCCTGGTGATCGGCGCGGTCTCCCTCGGCGTCTCCGCCCGGCTGAACGCCCGGTTCGGGGAGCGGGGCGTCCTGCTCGCCGGCCTCGGACTGCTCGTCGTGGCCCTCGGCCTGCTGACCCGGCTCCCGGTGCGCGCCGACTACCTCACCGACCTGCTGCCGGTGATGCTGCTGGCCGCCGGCTTCGGCCTGGCGCTGCCGGCCCTCACGACGCTGGGCATGTCCGGCGCCGACGAGCGCGACGCCGGACTCGCCTCGGGGCTGTTCAACACCACCCAGCAGATCGGGATGGCGCTGGGCGTGGCCGTGCTGTCCACCCTGGCGGCCTCCCGCACCGAGTCCCTGACCGGGAGCGGGAGTTCACCGGCCGAGGCCCTCACCGGCGGCTACCACCTGGCGTTCCTCATCGGCTCGGCGCTCCTCGTGGCCGCGATGGCCCTGGCCGCGACGCTGCTGCGGCCGGGGGGTGCCGCCCGGCGCGGGACCGCCGATGTTTCACGTGAAACATCGGCCGCGTAGGCCATCACGACCGTGAGTCCCTCACACCGTGAGGGACTCACGGTCGTTCAGGAAGAAGCCGTCGGCGCCCCGCAGGGCTTCGGTGTCGTCCCGGACCGTGCCGGGGGCGTTCCCCCGGCCGAGCAGGGATCCGCCCCAGCGCATGCCCATGTAGGCGGCGGTGTGGCGCAGGGTCCCGATCAGCGGGTCGGCCACCGAGGGGTCCTCGGTGGCCAGTGCGGTGATGCCCCACAGGGTCTTGCCGGCCATCCGCGGCTTGAAGTCCAGGCCGGGCACCCGCATCCAGCCCGACCAGTGGTCGAGGTAGAGCTGGGCGGTGGCCGGGAGGCTGTACCAGTACAGCGGCGAGGCGAAGACCAGGTCGGTGGCGGAGAGGGTGGCGTCCAGGAGCAGTCTGGCGTTGCCCTCGGGCTCCGGGTAGATGCCGGCGCCGTCGTGGCGGCGGTCCTCGAAGGCCGGGATCGGCAGGTCCTTCAGCCGGATCCACTCCTGCTCGACCTCCGCCGGGAGGGCGGCCGCGGCCTGGCGGGCGAGCGTCTCGGTGTTGCCGTCCAGGCGGGTGCTGGCGAGCAGGAACACGAACTTGCGGGTCATTGTCGGTTCTCTCCAGTCGCGGTCACGGATCACGGGGCACGAACCGGTACGGGGGCTGGGCCGGCACCGGCAGCCAGTAAACGCCACGGGCCGGTTGTTATCGTCCGGAGCATGCCTGAACTCGTCGCCCCCACCGCCCGCCTGCACGCTTCCTGGCTCGCCGCGCAGGAGGAGTGGGGTCCCGACGCGCACATGGACGGGGCCGGGCTGGGCTCCGAGGACGACGTGGAGAGCCCGGAGGGGTTCGCGGCCTGGGTGGAGACGCTGCACCGGCGGAGCGACCGCACGGTGCCGGTCGAGCAGGGCCGCGTCCACGCGACGTACTGGTGGATCGCCGAGGGCGACACCTATCTCGGCGCCATCGACCTGCGCCACTACCTGAACGCCTTCCTCCTCGACGCCGGCGGCCACATCGGCTACAGCGTCCGGCCCTCGGCACGCGGCCGGGGGCTGGCCACCTGGGCGCTGCGCGAGGTCCTGCACGAGGCCCGGGTCCTGGGCATGGACCGGGTCCTGCTGACCTGCGACCCGGACAACACGGCGTCCGTACGCGCGATCGAGGCGAACGGCGGCGTCCTGGAGGACGTCCGCGAGACCCTGGTCGGCCCCAAGCGCCGCTACTGGATCGAGCTCCTGCCGACCCGGTAGCGAAAAAGAGGCCCCCCGACCGCGTTTGCGCAGGTCGGGGGACCTCTTTTGCTGTGGAGCCTAGGAGATTCGAACTCCTGACATCTGCCTTGCAAAGGCAGCGCTCTACCAACTGAGCTAAGGCCCCGTGGAACTGGACGCAACTGTCCCCCGGGAAATCGGGGTCGTTCCGCAGAACAGAGTACCGGGTGTACCCCCTCATCTCGCAAAATGATAGGGACTCCCGCCCCGCGACCACTCTCCGTAAGATGCTCGCGAGGTTCGCACCAGCGAAGGGGAGTAGTAAGAGTGGACGCAGTTCAGCAAGAGGCCACGGCCAGAGCCAGAGAGCTTCAGCGCAGTTGGTACGGGGAGCCGCTCGGAGCGCTCTTCCGCCGGCTCATAGATGACCTCGGCTTGAACCAGGCCCGCCTCGCTGCCGTGCTCGGACTGTCGGCGCCCATGCTGTCCCAGCTGATGAGCGGCCAGCGCGCCAAGATCGGCAACCCGGCCGTCGTCCAGCGCGTCCAGGCACTCCAGGATCTCGCGGGCCAGGTGGCCGACGGAAGCGTCAGCGCGGCGGAGGCCACCGACCGGATGGACGAGATCAAGAAGACCCAGGGCGGCTCCGTCCTCAGCAACAGCGGCCAGACCCCCACCGGTTCGGGCGCTCCCACCGTCAAGCGGGTCGTCCGCGAGATCCAGTCGCTGCTGCGCTCGGTCTCCGCCGCCGGCGACATCATCGACGCGGCGGCCTCCCTCGCCCCCAGCCACCCGGAACTGGCAGAGTTCCTCCGGGTGTACGGAGCGGGCCGCACCGCCGACGCGGTCGCCCACTACGAGTCACACCAGAACTGACAGACGGACAAGCGGACAACGGGTGACGGGGGACGGGCGCAGCGATGGGTGAGATCTTCGCCGGCCGGTACGAGCTGATCGATCCGATCGGGCGCGGTGGTGCGGGTGCCGTGTGGCGGGCCTGGGACCACCGCCGTCGCCGGTACGTCGCCGCGAAGGTCCTGCTGCAGAGCGATGCCCACACCCTGCTCCGGTTCGTCCGGGAGCAGGCCCTGCGCATCGATCACCCGCACGTCCTGGCCCCGGCCAGCTGGGCGGCCGACGACGACAAGGTCCTGTTCACGATGGACCTGGTCGGCGGCGGCTCCCTCGCCCACGTGATCGGCGACTACGGCCCCCTGCCGCCCCGATTCGTGTGCGCGCTGCTCGACCAGCTCCTGTCGGGGCTGGCGGCGGTGCACGCGGAGGGCGTCGTCCACCGCGACATCAAACCGGCCAACATCCTGATGGAGGCCACCGGCACCGGGCGGCCGCACCTGCGGCTGTCCGACTTCGGCATCTCCATGCGCAAGGGCGAGCCCCGGCTGACCGAGACCAACTACGTGGTCGGCACGCCGGGTTACTTCGCTCCCGAGCAACTCCTCGGTGCGGAGCCCGATTTCCCCGCCGACCTCTTCGCCGTCGGGCTGGTCGGCCTGTACCTGCTGGAGGGGCGCAAGCCCGACTCCCAGGCCCTGGTGGAGCACTTCCTCGCGCACGGCACCCCCGGCGCCCCCGAAGGCGTCCCCGCGCCGCTGTGGGAGGTCCTGGCGGCTCTGCTGCAGCCGGACCCCCAGAGCCGGTTCAAGACGGCCACAGGGGCGCGCAGGGCCCTTGCCGAGGCCGTGGAGCTGCTGCCGCCGCCCGCCCCGGGCGAGGACCCGGTGGAGGTGTTCGACCAACTCGGGCCGCTCCCGGCCGGTTTCGGCCCCGCCGGGCCGCTGAACGCAGCGGCGGCCGCTCCGCAGTCGCCCGCTTCGGGCATGGCCGGCATGGCGCCCGCGGCGGGCGCGGCGGGCGCGTACCCGGAGGGCGGTTCCGCCTCCGTCACGATGGCCGCGGAGTCCACGCGCACCGACCCGCGGGGCACGGCCGCGACGGCCCCGATGGCGCACCCGGCCCAGCCGGTCCCGACCGCCCCGTACCCCTACGCTGCCGTCCCCGCGCAGGCGCCCGCGTACGGCCCCTCGGAGACGGGGAGCTTCCACCTGCCGCCGCCGGGCTCAGCGGCCCCGCCGGCCCCGCACTCCCCCGCCGCCCCGCCGGCCCGGGCGGCCGGCGGTATCGCCCCGCCGCCCCCGAAGGCCGTGGCCGCGCTGCTCGCGGCGGCGCTGGTCTGCTTCGCGGTCGGCGTCTGGGCCCTCACGCAGATGTAGCCGCGCGGCCGCGCCGTCCCAGCAGGATCCAGCCGCCCAGCACCAGCAGCAGCACCGTCCCGGTGCCGAAGCCGGCGCCCGCCACCACCCGCATCACCGAAGCGTTCCCGGCGGCGTCGGCGGCCTCCGGGGCGGTCAGCCCCTGCTCGGCGGCCTCCCGGTCCTGCGCATCGACCCCGAAGCCGCCCGCGGCCAGGTTCTCCTTGTACGCGGGCGCCTTGGCCGGGGTGCCGATGACGTCCAGGCGCAGGGTCAGCGGCACCGGGGTCGCGTCCTCGGTGAACTCGGCGACCTTCTCCCCCATGGTGACCGCGACGTAGTACCAGCCGGCGATCGAGGCGCGCTGCACTTCCTTGTCACTGGCGAAGCGGTTCTCGTACGCCACCGGCGCGGTCTTCCCCAGCGTGACCCCGGCCTGCTTGCCGTCGTAGGAGGCGTCCTCGTAGGAGACCAGCCCCCGGTAGGGGCTGTAGAGCGAGACGGCCAGCCCGCCGGAGGCCGAGCCGTACTGCTTGGTCAGCCTGGCGGCGGCCAGCTCGGCGCCCAGGCCCAGCTGCTGCCCCCAGTCCAGCGGCACCCGGTACCAGCGGGTCTGCCCGGGCCGCAGCTCGTCGCGCCACACCCCGGGGCCCAGCGCCCGGGCGTCGTTGAAGCCGGTGCCGCCGCTGCGCCCCACCGCCTGGTTCCCGGGCAGGGTGGCGGCCCCCGAGGGCCAGGTGCTGGGTGCGGCCGTGGGGCCGCCGGGGCCGCGGCCGGGCTCGCGCTGCACCCGTAGTTCGAGCGGCCACTCGCTCTGGTCCGAGCCCTTGGCCGAGGTGCGGGTGACCTTCACGTAGTAGACGCCGCCGGGCGCGCAGTCGGTGTCCTCCGCGCCCCAGCGCACGCCGACGGCGCTGAGCGGCGCCGCGTCGTAGCCGAAGGTGGCGTGGCCGTTGGAGGCCGGGCAGGAGCGCCCGGCGGTGGTCATGACGCCCACGTCGATGCCGTCGCCGTAGGAGATCTTGGCGCCGGGCCGGGGCCGCACCACGGCGGAGACGTACACGTTGGACTGGTCCTGCTTGAGCACGAGCCGGTAGACGCGCTCCCCGGGGCCTAGCTTGTCGGTGTAGGCGTTCCCGGCCACCAGCTCCGGAGCGTCCGCCGTGGAGGGCTTGCCCTCGACCTGCTTCGCGCCGTCGGCGACGCGGTACGTCGGCAGCGGCTCGGGCGCCGTCCCCGAAGCCCGCGCCACCCCGGGCGCACCCGCGACCGCCAGTGCCAGGGCCGCCGCCCCCATCGTCGTCCGTACCCGACCCATCACGCCCACCCCGAGTTTGCTAGCGCAAGCCAAATCTTTGCATAACGTAAGTTTTCGTCACAGAACAGCACAAAGCCCCGGCCGCAGCGGCAGCCGGGGCTTCATGAGATCAGCCTTCGGTCTCACACACCGGAACCAGAGGGCACGGAGTCGGTTGCCTCCGTCCACAGGTCCTGCTCGGCGCGGTCCGCCTGGATCTGGCGGTACACGAGGAGCCCGCCGATGGCGGCCAGTGCGACCAGGAGCAGCTTCTTCACCGCGCGACCTCGTCTTTCGTTGACGTAGGGGACTTCTGACGCCCAACAATACACACGGACCGATACCGTTCGGTGACCTGTCGGACCACCAACTGGCCCAACGGCAAAGACCCCCAGGCCTTGGGCCTGGGGGTCTTCGACACTGTGGGGCTAACAGGATTTGAACCTGTGGCCTCATCCTTATCAGGGATGCGCTCTAACCAACTGAGCTATAGCCCCATCCGTCTGCGCCGCGCTCCCGCGCTGCGCGCTGACTCCTGAAGATTAGCGCACAGACGCGGTAGCTCCAAAATCGGTTCCCACGCAACGTCTGCGCAGGTCACTCGTCCTCGGCGAGCGTCAGCTCCACACCGCCGACGAAGCCCGCCGACAGGTTGTAGATGAACGCGCCGAGCGTCGCGAGCGCCGTCGCCAGCACCACGTCGATGACCGCGATCACCGACGTGAAGATGAGAACGCGCGGCAGCGACAGGAACGACTGGAGGTCGAAGCCGTTGCTCTCGTTCGATCCGGTCGCCTCGCTGATCGTGCCGCCGACGGTCGAGAAGACGCCCATCGCGTCCATGACCATCCACAGCACCGCCGCCGCCACGATCGTGCAGATGCCCAGCGCGATCGACAGCAGGAAGCTGACCTTCATCACCGACCACGGGTCGGCCTTGGCCACCCGCAGCCGCGCCTTGCGCGTCCGGGGGGCCGTACGGACCCCCGTGCGCGGCTTGCGCTGCGCGGAGGGGCCCCCGCCCGGGCGGGGCGCGCCAGGACCCTGGGGGGCCGGGTAGGCCTGCGGCGGCTGGTACGGCGGCTGCGCGGGCCCCGCGCCGGCCTCCGGCTGCGGTCCTCGGGTGTCCGTCACGGTTCCCCCTTGGGAGTCCGCGGCAGGGCCACGGGCACCGTTCGCTCCAGTCTTGGCCGGTCCGGCGCCCGTGGCTCCACTCACGACTTACTCCTCGTGCTCCCCGGCCGAAGGCTGCGTGCCCTCGGCGGCCTCGACGGCCTGTCCTTCGGCCGCCTCGGTCCCAGTCTCGGTTTCGGTCTCGTCCGCCTCGTCGGCCTCCTGGCCGGCTTCGGCGTTACGAGCGATGCCCACCACGGCATCTTTCTTGCCCAGGTTGATCAGCTGGACGCCCATGGTGTCACGGCCGGTCTCCCTGACTTCGTTGACGCGCGTACGAATCACACCACCGCCCAGGGTGATGGCGAGGATTTCGTCACTTTCGTCCACCACGAGCGCGCCCACGAGAGACCCGCGGTCCTCCACGATCTTCGCGGCCTTGATGCCCAGACCGCCACGACCCTGGACGCGGTACTCGTCGACCGGCGTGCGCTTGGCATAGCCGCCGTCGGTCGCGGTGAAGACGAACGTACCGGGCCGGACCACGCTCATGGAGAGCAGTTCGTCACCCTCGCGGAAACTCATGCCCTTCACGCCCGAGGTCGCGCGGCCCATCGGACGCAGCGCGTCGTCGGTCGCCGTGAAGCGGATCGACTGCGCCTTCTTGCTGATCAACAGCAGGTCGTCCTCGGCGGACACCAGCTCGGCACCGATCAGCTCGTCGTCGCTGCCGTCCTCGGTCTCCCGGAGGTTGATCGCGATCACACCACCCGAACGGGGCGAGTCGTAGTCCTTCAGCGCCGTCTTCTTCACCAGGCCGCCCTTGGTGGCCAGGATCAGGTACGGAGCCGCCTCGTAGTCGCGGATCGCGAGGATCTGCGCGATCTTCTCGTCCGGCTGGAAGGCCATCAGGTTCGCCACGTGCTGCCCGCGCGCGTCCCGGCCGGCGTCCGGAAGCTCGTACGCCTTGGACCGGTAGACGCGGCCCTTGTTCGTGAAGAACAGCAGCCAGTGGTGCGTGGTGGACACGAAGAAGTGGTCGACCAGGTCGTCCTGCTTCAGCTTCGTGCCGCGCACGCCCTTGCCGCCGCGCTTCTGCGAGCGGTAGTCCTCGGTCTTGGTGCGCTTGACGTAACCGCCGTGCGTGATCGTGACGACGATGTCCTCTTCGGCGATCAGGTCCTCGATGGACATGTCACCGTCGAAGGGCACCAGCTTGGACCGCCGGTCATCGCCGAACTTCTCGACGATCGCCGCCAGTTCCTCGCTCACGATCTGACGCTGGCGCTCCTCCGAGGCCAGGATCGCGTTGTACTCGTTGATCTTCGCCTGGAGCTCGTCGTGCTCCGCGACGATCTTCTGCCGCTCCAGGGCCGCCAGGCGCCGCAGCTGCATCTCCAGGATCGCGTTCGCCTGGATCTCGTCGATCTCGAGGAGGCCCATCAGGCCCTCGCGCGCGATCTCGACCGTGTTGCTGCGCCGGATCAGCGCGATGACCTCGTCGATCGCGTCCAGCGCCTTCAGCAGGCCGCGCAGGATGTGCGCGCGCTCCTCCGCCTTGCGCAGCCGGAACTTCGTCCGCCGGACGATGACCTCGATCTGGTGCTGCACCCAGTGCCGGATGAACGCGTCGATCGACAGCGTGCGCGGCACGCCGTCCACCAGCGCCAGCATGTTCGCGCCGAAGTTCGTCTGCAGATCGGTGTGCTTGTACAGGTTGTTCAGCACGACCTTGGCGACGGCGTCGCGCTTGAGCACGATCACCAGACGCTGACCGGTGCGCGAGGAGGTCTCGTCACGGACGTCGGCGATGCCGCCGATCTTCCCGTCCTTCACCAGGTCGGCGATCTTCTGCGCCAGGTTGTCCGGGTTGGTCTGGTACGGAAGCTCCGTCACCACCAGGCACTGGCGGTTCTGGATCTCCTCGACCTCCACCACTGCGCGCATCGTGATGGAGCCGCGACCGGTCCGGTACGCCTCCTCGATGCCCTTGCGGCCCACGACGAGCGCGCCCGTCGGGAAGTCCGGGCCCTTGATCCGCTCGAGCAGCGCGTCCTGGAGCTCCTCGTGCGAGGCCTCCGGGTGCTCCAGCGCCCACTGGGCACCGGCCGCGACCTCGCGCAGGTTGTGCGGCGGGATGTTCGTCGCCATACCGACCGCGATACCGGCGGAGCCGTTGACCAGCAGGTTCGGGAACCGCGCCGGCAGGACCGTCGGCTCCTGGTTGCGGCCGTCGTAGTTGTCCTGGAAGTCGACGGTCTCCTCGTCGATGTCCCGGAGCATCTCCATGGCCAGCGGCATCAGCTTGCACTCGGTGTAGCGCATCGCGGCCGCCGGGTCGTTGCCCGGAGAGCCGAAGTTGCCGTTGGAGTCCACCAGCGGCATCCGCATCGACCACGGCTGCGCCAGGCGGACCAGGGCGTCGTAGATCGAGGAGTCACCGTGCGGGTGGTACGTGCCCATGACGTCGCCGACGACACGGGCGCACTTGTAGAAGCCCTTCTCGGGCCGGTAGCCGCCGTCGTACATCGCGTACAGCACACGACGGTGGACGGGCTTGAGACCGTCCCGGACGTCGGGCAGCGCACGCGAGACGATGACGGACATCGCGTAGTCGAGGTAGGAGCGCTGCATCTCCGTCTCGAGCCCGACGGGCTCGATCCGCAGCACGGGCTGGTCCTCTTCGGTGTTCTCGGCGGTGGGAGTGGTTTCGTCGGCCATCGCTGGTCAAAGATCCTTTCAGGCGGTCAGCAGAGGCCGACTCAGATGTCGAGGAAGCGGACGTCCTTGGCGTTGCGCTGGATGAAGGAACGCCGCGCCTCGACGTCCTCACCCATCAGCACCGAGAACAGGTCGTCGGCCTGCGCCGCGTCGTCCAGGGTGACCTGGCCGAGCACGCGGTGGTCCACGTCCATGGTGGTGACGCGCAGCTCCTCGGCGTTCATCTCGCCCAGACCCTTGAAGCGCTGGATCGAGTCTTCCTTGATCCGCTTGCCGTTCTGCTTGCCGAGCTCCACCAGCGCGTCGCGCTCGCGGTCCGAGTACGCGTACTCGAAGTCGTCCCGGCCCCACTTGATCTTGTACAGCGGCGGACGCGACAGGTACACGTGACCCGCCTCGACCAGCGGACGCATGAAGCGGAACAGGAACGTCAGCAGCAGGGTGTTGATGTGCTGGCCGTCGACGTCGGCGTCCGCCATCAGGATGATCTTGTGATAACGGAGCTTCTCGATGTCGAAGTCCTCGTGCACACCCGTACCGAAGGCACTGATCAGCGCCTGGACCTCGGTGTTCTGCAGGATCTTGTCGATCCGCGCCTTCTCGACGTTCAGGATCTTGCCGCGGATCGGCAGGATCGCCTGGTACATCGGGTTGCGGCCGGACTTCGCGCTGCCGCCTGCGGAGTCACCCTCGACGATGAAGATCTCGCACTTCGTCGGGTCGTTCGACTGGCAGTCGGACAGCTTGCCCGGCAGCGACGCCGACTCCAGCAGACCCTTGCGACGCGTCAGATCACGCGCCTTGCGGGCCGCGACGCGCGCCGTCGCCGCCTGGATCGACTTGCGGACGATGTCCGCCGCCTCGACCGGGTTGCGGTCGAACCAGTCGTTCAGGTGCTCGTGGACGACCTTCTGCACGAAGGTCTTCGCCTCCGTGTTGCCCAGCTTGGTCTTCGTCTGGCCTTCGAACTGCGGCTCGCCCAGCTTCACCGAGATGATCGCCGTCAGACCCTCGCGGATGTCCTCGCCCGCCAGGTTGTCGTCCTTCTCGCGCAGCAGCTTCTTGTCACGCGCGTACCGGTTGACCAGACCCGTCAGCGCCGCACGGAAGCCCTCCTCGTGCGTACCGCCCTCATGCGTGTGGATCGTGTTCGCGAAGGAGTACACACCCTCCGTGTACTGCGAGTTCCACTGCATCGCGATCTCGACCGAGAGCATCCGCTCCTTGTCCTCGGACTCGACGTCGATGACCGTCGGGTGCACGAGCTCGCCCTTGCGCGAGTTCAGGTACTTCACGAAGTCGACGATGCCGCCCTCGTAGAAGTACTTGACGGTGCGCGCCTGCGGCTCGTCGGTCTCCTCGGCGGACTCCGCGCCCACCGTCGCCTTGGCCGACTCGCGCTCGTCGGTCAGCGTGATGGTCAGGCCCTTGTTGAGGAACGCCATCTCCTGGAAGCGCCGCGACAGCGTCTCGAAGGAGTACTCGGTCGTCTCGAAGATGTCGCCGTCGGCCCAGAACGTCACCGACGTGCCGTGCTCGTCGGTCTCCTCGTTCTTGGCCAGCGGGGCCGTCGGCACGCCCAGCTTGTAGTCCTGGGTCCAGCGGTGGCCGTCCGTCTTGACCTCGACCGCGACCTTGGTCGACAGGGCGTTCACGACGGACACGCCGACACCGTGCAGACCGCCGGAGACGGCGTAGCCGCCACCGCCGAACTTGCCGCCCGCGTGCAGGACGGTCAGCACGACCTCGACGGCCGGCTTGCCCTCGGACGGCACGATGCCGACCGGGATGCCTCGACCGTTGTCGACCACCCTGACACCGCCGTCGGCGAGGATCGTCACATCGATCGTGTCCGCGTGCCCGGCCATGGCCTCGTCGACGGAGTTGTCGACGACTTCCTGGACCAGGTGGTGCAGACCTCGCTCACCGGTCGAGCCGATGTACATGCCGGGCCGCTTGCGGACCGCGTCCAGGCCCTCGAGGACCTGGATCGCACTGGCGTCGTAATTCTTCTCGTTGGAGTCGCCGGAATCGGCCACGAAGCGCCCTTTCTGGCACAGCGCAGCCCGTACTCCGGACCAGCTGAGGCACCGGCGGGAGCGGCCGCGTCGATCTGCGTTGTCTGCGTGACCCCGCGAAAGCGGGATTCTCCTCCAGTCTACCGGTACCACCGACATGAATGGGGGTTTGCCGGTACCTGAGTCCGCATGTGCCGCCCTGAACCTCTACTCTCCGACTCCCCATATCCGGGCAGGGGCTCAAAGAGGCTCACACGGGCATCCAGCGCTTCGGCCTGTCAACCTCCCACTACCGTGAGGGACACCACCCGCACCATCCGGCCCGCACGGACGCAATCCAGCCCCAGCCGGGGACAAATCCAGCCTCGCCGGCGTTTGAGGCGCGGGGTCCGGGGCGGAGCCCCGGGGCTACCCGTACGTGTCCCCCGGGCCCGAGGAACCCGGCGCCCGCCACGGCCCGTAGCCCTTCGGCCGCCCGCCCCCAGGGCCCCGTACCTTGATCAGCCGGACCGTCCCCTGCCCCAGATCCGCGTTCAGCCGCGCCACCAGCTGCGGCGCCAGCAGCTTCAGCTGCGCCGCCCACGCCGAGGAATCACACCGCACGAGGAGCTCACGGTCCTCGTACCGCTCCGGTTCACAGTGCGCCGCGATGTCCGGACCGACGATCTCCGGCCAGCGCTCCATCACGCCCGCCACCGCCATCGGCATCTCCCAGCCGCGCTCCGTGCGCAGCCGGTCCAGCGCCGCCATCAACGGCATCGGATCCCGGCCGTCCGCACGGGCCCCCGAACGCAGCCCCGGACCCTGCTGCCGCTTCTTCCCGCCCGCCGCGTTCCCCCGGGCCCGCGCCTGCTCCCGCGCCGCGGCCAGCGCCTGCCGCGCCAGATCCACCCCGGAGGGCTCCGGCGCCCTGCGCCGCTCCTCGCCCCGATCGCCTTCCTGACCGCTCACAGCACCGCTCACAGCCGGGTCACCTCACCGCCGGACACCCCGAACCGCGCCCCCACCAGCACACCCGGAACGTCATCGTCCACCGCCGCCGTCACCAGCACCTGCTCACCGCCGGCCACCAGCTCCGCCAACCGCTCACGCCGCCGCGCGTCCAGCTCCGCGAACACGTCGTCCAGGATCAGCACCGGCTCCGCGCCCTCCGAGCGCAGCAGCTCGTACGAGGCCAGCCGCAGCGCCAACGCGTACGACCACGACTCCCCGTGACTCGCGTACCCCTTCGCCGGCAGCTCCCCCAGCCGCAGCACCACGTCGTCCCGGTGCGGCCCCACCAAGGTCACCCCGCGCTCGATCTCCTGCTTGCGCACCTCGGCCAGCGCCGCCAGCAGCACCTCGTAGACCGCCTCACGGGTCCGCGCCGCACCGCTGTCCACCGCCTCGCCCGCGGAGGACTTGTACGCCAGCCCCAGCGGGCCGCCGCCGGGCGCGAGCTGCTCGTACGCCTTGTCCGCCAGCGGCAGCAGCGTCCCGATCAGATCCAGCCGCTGCGCCAGCAGCTCCGCGCCCGCCCGCGCCAGGTGCTGGTCCCACACGTCGAGCGTGGACAGGTCCATCGACCGGCCCCCGTGCCGGCGCGCCATCGCCGCCGACTTCAACAGCGTGTTCCGCTGCTTCAGCACCCGCTCGTAATCCGACCGGACGCCCGCCATCCGCGGCGACCGCGCCGTGACCAGCTCGTCCAGGAACCGCCGGCGCTCCCCCGGATCGCCCTTCACCAGCGCCAGGTCCTCCGGCGCGAACAGCACCGTCCGTACGATCCCCAGCAGGTCCCGCGGCCTGACCTGCGAGGACCGGTTGATCCGGGCCCGGTTCGCCCGCCCCGGATTCAGCTCCAGCTCCACCAGCTGCTGCCGCTCCCCCTGGGTGACGGCGGCGCGCACGATCGCCCGGTCCGCCCCCATCCGCACGAGCGGGGCGTCCGAGGAGACCCGGTGGCTGCCCAGGGTCGCCAGGTAGCCGATCGCCTCGACGAGGTTCGTCTTGCCCTGGCCGTTGGGACCCACGAAAGCCGTGACGCCCGGGTCGAGGGGAACCTCGGCCCGGGCGTACGAGCGGAAGTCGGCCAACGAGAGATGCGAAACATGCATACGGCGCCGACCTCCCCCGGCTTCCTGCTGCTCTGCTCTGTGCTGCTGTCGTGCTGCGGTGGAGCTACTTCTTCTCGACCGCGTGGCCGCCGAACTGGTTGCGCAGCGCGGCGATCATCTTCATCTGCGGGGAGTCGTCCTGACGCGACGCGAACCGCGCGAACAGCGAGGCCGTGATCGCGGGCAGCGGCACGGCGTTGTCGATCGCCGCCTCCACCGTCCAGCGTCCCTCACCCGAGTCCTGCGCGAAGCCGCGGAGCTGCTCCAGGTGCTCGTCCTCGTCGAGGGCGTTCACGGCCAGGTCCAGCAGCCAGGAGCGGATGACCGTCCCCTCCTGCCACGAGCGGAAGACCTCGCGGACGTCGGTGACCGAGTCCACCTTCTCCAGCAGCTCCCAGCCCTCGGCGTAGGCCTGCATCATGGCGTACTCGATGCCGTTGTGGACCATCTTCGCGAAGTGGCCCGCACCCACCTTGCCGGCGTGCACGGCGCCGAATTCGCCCTCGGGCTTGAGGGCGTCGAAGACCGGCTGGACCACGGCGACGTGCTCCTTGTCGCCGCCGTACATGAGCGCGTAGCCGTTCTCCAGGCCCCACACGCCGCCGGAGACGCCGCAGTCCACGAAGCCGATGCCCTTGGCCGCCAGCTCCTCGGCGTGCTTCTCGTCGTCGGTCCAGCGCGAGTTGCCGCCGTCGACCACGATGTCGCCGGGCGACAGCAGCTCGGAGAGCTCGTCGACGGTGGACTGGGTCGCCGCACCCGCCGGGACCATCACCCACACCACGCGGGGGGCCTGCAGGCTGTCCACAAGTTCCCGCAGGCTGTGGACATCGGCGAGGTCCGGGTTGCGGTCGTATCCGATGACGGTGTGGCCTGCGCGGCGGATGCGCTCGCGCATGTTGCCGCCCATCTTGCCGAGACCGACGAGACCAAGCTCCATCAGGTGGTTCCTTAAGCGTTGTGGCCGTCTTTGCCGGGGCCCTCCTGCTTCCCGGAGGGCATCCCAGGGCCCGAGCCTACGCCGGGCCGAGCCGTCCGGCTCGACGGGGCGCGCGGCACCCCCGCCGGCTGCCCCGAACGTGCTCAGGCCCGGTCTCGCGGGGCGCGAAACCGGGCCTGACCTGCGAAGAATCAGCCGGAGAGACGGACGGGCATGATCAGGTACTTGTACGCCTCGTCGGCCTCGGCGTCGACCGCCGGGCGGCCGCTGAGCAGCGCCGGCTTGGTCGACGTGGTGAAGCTGAGCTGCGCGGCGGGCGAGTCGATCGCGCTCAGGCCGTCCAGCAGGAAGGTCGGGTTGAAGGCGATCGAGATGTCGTCGCCCTCCAGCTTGGCGTCCACGCGCTCCACAGCCTGTGCATCGTCGCTGGAACCGGCTTCCAGGATCAGCACGCCCTGCTCGAAGCTGAGGCGGACCGGGGTGTTGCGCTCGGCGACGAGGGCCACGCGCTTGACGGCCTCGACGAACGGGGCGGTCTCGATCACGGCGATGGAGTTGAACTCCGTCGGGAACAGCGTGCGGTACTTCGGCAGGTCGCCTTCGAGGAGGCGGGTGGTGGTGCGGCGGCCGGCACCCTCGAAACCGATGAGTCCCTCACCGGCGCCCGAGCCGGACAGCGCCAGGGTGACGGTGTCACCGCTGGTCAGCGACTTGGCGGTGTCGAGGAGCGTCTTCGCGGGCACCAGGGCCACGGCGGAGGCCTCCGGGTTCTCCGGCTTCCACAGGAACTCGCGGACCGCGAAGCGGTAGCGGTCGGTGGAGGCCAGGGTGACGCGGTCGCCCTCGATCTCGATGCGCACACCGGTCAGCACGGGCAGCGTGTCGTCGCGGCCGGCGGCGATGGCGACCTGGGCGGCGGCGGAGGCGAAGACCTCACCGGGCACGGTGCCGGTCGCGGTCGGCATCTGCGGCAGCGCCGGGTACTCCTCCACAGGCAGGGTGTGGAGTGTGAATCGCGAGGAGCCGCAGACCACGGTCGCCCGTACACCGTCTGTGGAAATCTCCACCGGCCGGTTGGGGAGGGCGCGGCAGATGTCGGCGAGCAGCCGGCCGGAGACCAGGACGGTGCCGTCCTCCTCGACGTCCGCCTCGACGGAGACCCGGGCCGAGACCTCGTAGTCGAAGCCGGAGAGGGACAGGGTGCCCTCCTCGGCCTTCAGCAGCAGGCCCGCGAGAACGGGCACCGGCGGCCGGGCCGGGAGGCTGCGTGCGGCCCACGCCACTGCCTCCGCGAGTACGTCGCGCTCCACCCGGATCTTCACCGGAACCGCCTCCTGCTGTTGCTCGCTCGTCTGCCGGCCTTCGTCGTCGGCTCGTCGATGCCTCGACCGATGCCGGGGACCAGTCTGACGTACGGCGCCGACAGTCGTCGCTGCCGGCGGTCAAGTCGGGAGCGAGGTGTCGGGGAGGGCCGCCCACCGAGTTGTGCACAGGACCTGCTTGAAAACCGAAACCGGGCTAACTCTCTATGGGGGTAGTAGTAGGGCCTGTGGAAACGGTGGATAACCCTGTTTGCGCAGGTCACCCCGCGTTTTTTATCCCCACACCCTGTGGGTGGCACCGGTGGACAACACGGTGTCTCTGTGGAGAACGAAAACTTCTGCACAGGCTGTCCCCAGGGACCCCCGACTACTCCACAGGTGTGTCCCCAGCTTTCCCCCAGTACTCCACAACCCAAACGTCCACCTCCGTGTGACGGCTTTCACTCCGGGCGGTGAGAGAGGGTGGCGCGTTGCCGAACAGTGGACAACGGTGTGGAGAAGACATCGGATCCTGTGCACAGCATCCGCGAACCTGTGGGCTGTCGGTGGACAACGACGTGGACAGTCCTGTGGATGAATATTCTGTCCACAGCCTGTGGATGACGCTTGCGCACAATTCCACAGGGTTCTGACCTGCTCTGATGGGGGCTCAGGCAAGGTCCCTGTGGACAGATTGTGGGTGACGGAGCGCGTCCCCAGGGTGTGGACGGAAGAAAGTCCCCGAATCTGTGGATGAGTTGTCCTCCAGGGGGCGTATTCGAACAGACCAGGGGCGCACGGACGAAGAAGGGCGCCCCCGTTGTGGTCCGGGAGCGCCCTCTGGATGCGTTTGAAGACCTCGTTCCGGCCCGTCTCAGGGCGGGCTCGGGCTCGGCTCAGGCCCCGTCTCAGCCGTTCTTGATGCGGTTGGTGAGCTCGGTGACCTGGTTGTAGATGGAGCGCCGCTCCGCCATCAGGGCGCGGATCTTGCGGTCCGCGTGCATGACGGTGGTGTGGTCGCGGCCGCCGAACTGCGCCCCGATCTTCGGCAGCGAGAGGTCGGTGAGCTCCCGGCACAGGTACATGGCGATCTGCCGGGCGGTGACCAGGACCCGGCTGCGCGAGGAGCCGCACAGGTCGTCCACGGTCAGCCCGAAGTAGTCGGCGGTGGCCGCCATGATGTCGGTGGCGGTGATCTCGGGCGCGCTGTCCTCGCCGCCGGGGATCAGGTTCTTGAGGACGTCCTCGGTCAGGCCCAGGTCGACCGGCTGCCGGTTCAGGCTGGCGAACGCCGTGACCCGGATCAGCGCCCCCTCCAGCTCGCGGATGTTGCGCGAGATGCGGGAGGCGATGAACTCCAGTACCTCCGGCGGGGCGTTGAGCTGCTCCTGGACGGCCTTCTTGCGCAGGATCGCGATACGGGTCTCCAGCTCGGGCGGCTGGACGTCGGTGATCAGGCCCCACTCGAAGCGGTTGCGGAGCCGGTCCTCCAGGGTGACGAGCTGCTTGGGCGGCCGGTCGGAGGAGAGGACGATCTGCTTGTTGGCGTTGTGGAGCGTATTGAAGGTGTGGAAGAACTCCTCCTGCGTCGACTCCTTGCTCGCGAGGAACTGGATGTCGTCGACGAGCAGGATGTCCATCTCGCGGTAGCGCTTGCGGAAGGCGTCGCCCTTGCCGTCGCGGATGGAGTTGATGAACTCGTTGGTGAACTCCTCGGAGCTCACGTACCGCACGCGGGTGCCGGGGTACAGGCTCCGCGCGTAGTGCCCGATGGCGTGCAGCAGGTGCGTCTTGCCGAGGCCCGACTCCCCATAGATGAAGAGGGGGTTGTACGCCTTCGCGGGCGCCTCGGCGACGGCGACCGCGGCGGCGTGCGCGAAGCGGTTCGAGGCGCCGATGACGAAGGTGTCGAAGAGGTACTTGGGGTTCAGCCGGGCGGTCGGCTCCAGCGGGCCCGAGGTGGAGCCGCCGGACGGGGCGGGCGGGGCCGCGGGCCGGCCCGGGGCCTGGCGCGGTGCGGGCGCCTCGTAGGACTGCTGCTCGTACTGCTGGGGTTCGTACGCCTGCTGCTCGTACTTCGACGACTCGTACTTCGCCTGCTCGTACGGGGACGGCTCGTACGGCTGCTGCTGCGGTTCGTAGGAGCCCTGGTCGTACGCGGGCGGCTCGGGCTGCTGCAGGTAGCCCGGCTGCGGGGTGGCGTACGGGTCGCGCTCGGGGAAGCCGCCGAGGCGGGGCTGCTGCCAGCCGTAGTCGTCCTGCTGGCCGCCGCGGGGCCAGGCGCCGGGCTCGGGGCGCGGCTGCTGGTACTCGGGGTAGGCGGGACGGGCGATGGGGAGCTGGTCGTCGCCGTTGCCGGGGCGCTGGGCGCCGTAGGGCTCGTACGGGCCGGGCTGCTGGGCGGGCGGCGCGGAGGGCGCGGGCTCGCCGGCGGAGTCGTCGACGGTGATGGCGATCCGGATGGGGCGGCCGCATTCGCGGCTGAGCGCGTCGCTGATCAGCGGGGCGAGCCGGCCTTCGAGTACGCGCTTCCCCCACTCGTTGGGGACGGCGAGGAGTGCGGTGTCGGCGACGAGTGCCAGGGGCTGGCACCGTTCGACCCACTGCTTGTCCTTGGGCTCGATGCCCGGCTGTCCCTCCCCGAGGAGCTTCTCGAGCACCCTTGGCCACACTGCGGCAAGATCGGCAGGTACGTCAGCCACAGGGCACGCTCTCTCACAGGGGTCCCACGAATGTGTGGTTCTTTGGGACGGTCGGGACAAAAAATCCGGGATCAGGCAACGGTAGTCAGGCCTATGGGTACGGTTCAAGTCGTTGTCCACAGGCTGTGCACAGTGTGGGGCCATGTCGGCTCGGTTTGACCGGATGGCGTAGCCGCGCGTACCGTAACGAGGTCGAGTTGTCGATGGCTGCTGCCGCCTGCCTACCGATGGGCGAAGATCACTGGTTGTGATCGTTTAGCGGTGCCACTCGGGCGAACACGCGAGTTTCCTCGTGGGCGCACGGTGACAGCCAGGCGATGTCCCGCCACAACGATTCATTCTCTGGAGCCCCCGAGTGAGCAAGCGCACCTTCCAGCCGAACAACCGCCGTCGTGCCAAGACCCACGGCTTCCGTCTCCGGATGCGCACCCGTGCCGGTCGCGCGATCCTGGCGAACCGTCGCAGCAAGGGCCGCGCCGCCCTTTCCGCGTAAATACGCGGAAGTCGTGACGTCGTGCTGTCTCCCGAGAATCGGCTGAGGCGGCGCGAGGACTTCGCGAGCGCGGTACGCCGAGGGCGTAGGGCTGGTCGCCCGCTCCTCGTCGTCCACCTACGTACCAGCGGTGCAACGGACCCGCACGAGCCGGGGGAGACAGATCCCTCGACGCGTGCGGGTTTCGTCGTCAGCAAGGCTGTCGGCAATGCCGTCATACGTAACCGGGTGAAGCGCCGTCTGAGGCATCTGGTCCGCGAGCGGCTGTCGCAGCTGCCCGCCGGTAGCCTGGTGGTGGTACGAGCGTTGCCCGGAGCGGGTGATGCCGGCCCTGACGAACTCGCCCGGGACCTGGACGCCGCTCTGGTGCGGCTCCTGGGAGGCGTGGCTCGATGAAGTACCCGCTGCTCGCTTTGATCAAGCTGTACCAGTGGACGATCAGTCCGCTGCTCGGGCCGGTGTGCCGTTATTACCCCTCGTGCTCGCACTACGGGTACACGGCCATCGACCGGCATGGTGCGGTGAAGGGGACGGTGCTGACCGCCTGGCGGATCCTGCGGTGCAATCCGTGGTCCCCGGGTGGTGTGGACCATGTCCCACCTCGTAAACGCCCGCGTTGGCACGAGCAGCTGCGCAGTGCGTTGCGTAGATCTCGCAATGCTCAAGGAGCCTGATTAGTGGACACGATTGCCAGTCTGTTCAGCTTTATCACCACACCTGTCTCGTGGATCATCGTCCAGTTCCACAGCCTGTACGGGGCGGTCTTCGGGCCGGACAGTGGATGGGCCTGGGGCCTGTCCATCGTGTCCCTGGTGATCTTGATCCGCATCTGTCTGATCCCGCTCTTCGTGAAGCAGATCAAGGCGACGCGCGGCATGCAGGCGCTCCAGCCGAAGATGAAGGCGATCCAGGAGCGCTACAAGAACGACAAGCAGCGCCAGTCCGAAGAGATGATGAAGCTGTACAAGGAGACGGGTACCAACCCGCTCTCCTCGTGCCTTCCCATCCTGGCGCAGTCCCCGTTCTTCTTCGCGCTGTACCACGTGCTGGCGAACATCGCCAACGGCGAGACCATCGGCGTGCTGAACCAGCAGCTGGTGAACAGCGCGCGTGAGGCCGAGATCTTCGGTGCGCCGATCGCCGCCAAGTTCACGGACAGCGCCGAGAAGGTCGCGAGCCTGGGCGCATCGATCACCGATGTGCGCATCGTGACCGCGATCATGATCATCATGATGTCGCTGTCGCAGTTCTACACGCAGCGCCAGCTGATGCAGAAGAACGTCGACCTCTCCGTCAAGACGCCGTTCATGCAGCAGCAGAAGATGCTGATGTACATCTTCCCCGTGATCTTCGCGGTCATGGGCATCAACTTCCCCGTCGGTGTCCTCGTCTACTGGCTGACCACGAACGTCTGGACCATGGGTCAGCAGATGTACGTGATCAACCAGAACCCGACGCCGGGCAGCAAGGCGCAGGACCAGTACCTGACCCGTCTGCTGAAGCACATCAGCTCGCACGGTGAGGTCAAGGGGAAGGGTAAGAAGAAGGTCGTCGCGGCGATCGTGGCCAAGGGCCCGGACCGCAACGACAACGAGCGCAAGTTCATCACGGCCCTGACCAAGCAGGGGCTGGCCGCCCAGACGGACGGCTCTGTGATCAAGAGTTCCGAGGCCACGGCGGATTCGGACGCGGCGAGCGGCGGTGCCGCGAAGCGGCAGCAGCCGAAGCGGCAGTCGAAGTCGCAGCGTCAGTCGCCCACCAAGCCCTCTCCCAAGAAGTAAGAAGGAGTCCCTCCCGTGACGGAAGGCACCACCACCGCCGCCGCTGAGGGTGGCGACACCCTGACCCGCCTCGAGCAGGAGGGTGAGATCGCGGCCGACTACCTCGAGGGTCTGCTGGACATCGCCGACCTGGACGGTGACATCGACATGGACGTCGAGGCCGACCGGGCCGCGGTGTCGATCGTCAGTGACTCGGCCAGCCGTGACCTGCAGAAGCTCGTGGGCCGTGACGGTGAGGTTCTGGAGGCTCTGCAGGAGCTGACCCGCCTTGCCGTGCACCGGGAGACCGGGGACCGCAGCCGGCTGATGCTGGACATCGCCGGGTTCCGTGCGAAGAAGCGCGAGGAGCTGGCGGCGCTGGGCGCCAAGGCGGCGGCGGACGTGAAGGCGTCCGGTGAGCCGCTGAAGCTCGCTCCGATGACGCCGTTCGAGCGGAAGGTCGTCCACGACGCCGTGGCGGCCGCGGGTCTGCGCAGCGAGTCCGAGGGCGAGGAGCCGCAGCGCTTCGTCGTTGTGCTCCCGGCCTGATCGGTAGCGAGAGTGTTCGGCCCCGTCTGTGTCGCAGGCGGGGCCGATGTTTGTCAGCCTGGCATGTGAGAAACCATGCGGTACGGAAGGACGGTCCCCGTGACGGAGGCAGCTGAGCTTCCCCCGGCGCCCGAAGAGGCGCGTGCGGTGTTCGGTGAGTTTTTCCCGGAAGCTGTGCGGTACGCGGAGCTGCTGGCGGACGCGGGAGTCAAGCGGGGCCTCATCGGGCCGCGTGAGGTGCCGCGGCTGTGGGAGCGGCATCTGCTGAACTGCGCTGTGCTGTCGGAGGTGGTGCCTCATGGTGTCACCGTGTGCGATGTGGGTTCGGGCGCGGGTCTGCCCGGTATCCCGCTGGCTCTGGTGCGCCGGGATCTGAAGATCACGCTGCTCGAGCCGCTGCTGCGGCGGACGACCTTCCTTCAGGAGGTGGTGGAGCTGCTGGGTCTGGATCACGTCACGGTGGTGCGTGGGCGGGCCGAGGAGGTTCTGGGCAAGCTGCAGCCGGTGCACGTGGTGACGGCTCGTGCGGTGGCCCCGCTGGACCGGCTGGCCGGCTGGGGTGTGCCGCTGCTGCGTCCGTACGGGGAGATGCTGGCGCTGAAGGGTGACACCGCCGAGGAGGAGCTGGTGAGCGCGAAGACCGCGCTGACGAAGCTCGGTGTGGTGAAGACCTCGGTGCTTCAGGTGGGTGAGGGTGTGGTGGATCCCTTGTCCACGGTGGTGCGGTGCGAGGTCGGGGAGAGCCCCGGCGGGGTGAGGTTTGCGGCCAAGCGGGCTAAGGCGGCCCGGGTGAGCCGCACGCGTCGGCGCCGCTGAGGGTGTGGTGTGTGGGGTTCGGGCGGCGTTTTCGGCTGTGTTGGGCCCTATAGGTATGGATTTCGGAGTGTCGTAGCGGGCTGAAGACTCCGTCCGGGCATCGTGTTTCACGTGAAACGTCGCTCTCTGCTGCACGGAATCATCAGCCGCGGTCGTGCGGCTGCGTCCCCCCGCCACAAGAAGGACGCGAGGGGGACGGAGTTGTCCACATCGGTGGATTCATCCACAGGAGTAAGGGCCCCGCTGGTTCGCGACCCGGGTGACATGGCAGGCTCTGTTCATCGCGAGCCTGATGTCGAGGAGAGTGACACCGTGCGGTCCGACGCCAACCTCGCGGGGCCGATGGCCGATCCGGTCCCCGGTCCCCGCTCTGAATCGCCGGGCGAGGATGTTTCACGTGAAACATCGTCGCCCCTTGTAGACAACGACACCCCGATCGGCCGAGCCGCCCAGCTGGCGGTAGAGGCGCTGGGGCGTGCCGGTGAGGGGCTTCCCCGGCCGGAGCAGACCCGGGTCATCGTGGTGGCCAACCAGAAGGGCGGCGTGGGCAAGACCACGACGACCGTGAACCTGGCGGCCTCGCTGGCCCTGCACGGGGCGCGGGTTCTGGTGGTCGACCTCGATCCGCAGGGCAATGCCTCGACGGCGCTGGGCATCGACCACCACGCGGACGTGCCGTCGATCTATGACGTGCTCGTGGACAGCCGGCCCCTGTTGGAGGTCGTGCAGCCGGTGGTGGACGTGGAGGGGCTCTTCTGTGCTCCGGCCACGATCGACCTGGCGGGTGCGGAGATCGAGCTGGTGTCGCTGGTGGCGCGGGAGAGCCGGCTCCAGCGGGCGATCCAGGCGTACGAGCAGCCGCTGGACTACATCCTGATCGACTGCCCGCCTTCGCTGGGGCTGCTGACGGTGAACGCGCTGGTGGCCGGCGCGGAGGTGCTGATCCCGATCCAGTGCGAGTACTACGCGCTGGAGGGCCTGGGGCAGCTGCTGCGCAATGTGGATCTGGTGCGGGCGCATCTGAACCCGGGGCTGCACGTGTCGACGATCCTGCTGACGATGTACGACGGCAGGACCCGGCTGGCTTCGCAGGTGGCGGAGGAGGTCCGTACGCACTTCGGCAAGGAGGTGCTGCGGACGAGCATCCCGCGGTCGGTGCGCATCTCGGAGGCGCCGAGTTACGGGCAGACGGTGCTCACCTATGACCCGGGTTCCAGTGGTTCCCTCTCCTATCTGGAGGCGGCGCGGGAGATCGCGTATCGCGGGGTCGGAATGCAGTACGACGCCCAGCATGCCCATCTGGGCGCGGGCCTGAACAGCACGCAGAGTGTGGCGGAGGGGAACCAGTGAGCGAGCGACGTAGAGGCCTGGGGCGGGGGCTCGGTGCGCTGATCCCCGCGGCCCCGCAGGAGAAGACGCCGCCGGTGATCGGTGCCGGGTCGACTTCTCCGTCGGCGGTGCCGGTGCTGACTTCGGAACGGGGGGTCGCGGCGGCGAAGCTGGCTTCGCTGGCGCAGGCCGATGTTTCACGTGAAACATCGGTCGCTGCCGCACCGGTGAGTGAGCCGGCGGCGGAGCCCGAGGCGAATGTGGTGGCGGGAGCGACGTTCGCGGAGCTTCCGATGGACGCGATCACGCCGAATCCGCGGCAGCCGCGTGAGGTGTTCGACGAGGACGCGCTGGCCGAGCTGGTGACCTCCATCCAGGAGGTGGGTCTGCTTCAGCCGGTGGTGGTGCGGCAGTCGACGCCGGGCCGCTATGAGCTGATCATGGGTGAGCGGCGCTGGCGGGCGTGCCGGGAGGCCGGGCTGGAGAGCATTCCGGCGATCATCCGGGCGACGGACGACGAGAAGCTGCTGCTGGACGCTCTGCTGGAGAACCTGCACCGGGCTCAGCTGAACCCGCTGGAGGAGGCGGCCGCGTACGACCAGCTGCTGCAGGACTTCAAGTGCACGCACGATCAGCTGGCGGACCGGATCGGGCGTTCGCGTCCCCAGGTGTCGAACACGCTGCGGCTGCTCAAGCTGTCGCCGTCGGTGCAGCGCCGGGTGGCGGCGGGTGTGCTGTCGGCGGGTCACGCGCGGGCGTTGCTGTCGGTGGAGGACTCCGAGGAGCAGGACCGGCTGGCGCACCGGATCGTGGCCGAGGGGTTGTCGGTGCGTGCGGTCGAGGAGATCGTGACGCTGATGGCTTCGGAGCCGTCGAGCAAGGTGAAGCCGAAGGGTCCGCGTGCGGGTGCTCGGGTGTCTCCGGCGCTGAGTGAGCTGGCGACGCGGCTGTCGGACCGGTTCGAGACGCGGGTGAAGGTGGACCTGGGTCAGAAGAAGGGCAAGATCACCGTCGAGTTCGCGTCGATGGAGGATCTGGAGCGGATTCTGGGGACGCTGGCGCCGGGCGAGGGCCGGGTGCTGGATCAGGGTCTTTCCGGGGAGTAGTACCCGCCTGTTCCTGTTGCTGCCCCCTGCTTCTTCGAGATGTCCGCACTCGAAGAAGCAGGGGGCAGTGCTTACGATGTGGTCATGGGTCGTCGGCTGGTACCGCTCACGCTGGACAACCTCCAGGACCTGCCCAGGCGTTGCAGGAGCTGCGTGTTCTGGGAGCTGGATCCCGTCACCGGTGCGGCCGCCGTGAAGGCGGGTACCCCGGAGCTGGAGAAGGAGGCGTGGATCTCCGCCGTCCTGCTGGACTGGGGGTCCTGCGGCCGGGTGGTGTACGTGGACGAGATTCCGGTGGGGTTCGTGCTGTACGCGCCGCCCGCCTATGTACCGAGAGCCGCCTCTTTCCCGACGAGCCCGGTGTCCCCGGACGCGGTGCAGCTCATCACGGCCTGGATCATGCCGGGGTATCAGGGGCAGGGTCTGGGGCGGGTGATGGTTCAGACGGTCGCGAAGGACTTGTTGCGGCGGGGCTTCAAGGCGATCGAGGCGTTCGGGGACGCGCGGTGGGAGCGGCCGGCCTGCCTGCTCCCGGCCGACCATCTGCTGGCGGTGGGATTCAAGACGGTGCGTCCCCACCCCTCGCATCCGCGGCTGCGGCTGGAACTGCGCACGACGCTGTCGTGGAAGGAAGACGTCGAGATGGCCTTGGACCGCTTGTTGGGCGGGGCCAGGGCGCGGAAGGAACCGGCACTGGGTCCGCTGTGAGCGTCGGGATACGTGAAACGGGGCCGCCCCTGGAGGGGTGGCCCCGTTTCACGTGAAACAGCGACGCGTCAGGCGGTCTTGACCTCGACGAAGTCGGAGAGGTCGCGCAGGATGGCGGCCTTCGGCTTCGCGCCGACGATGGTCTTGGCGACCTCGCCGCCCTGGTAGACGTTCAGCGTCGGGATGGACATGACGCCGTACTTGGCGGCGGTGGCCGGGTTCTCGTCGATGTTGAGCTTGACGATCTCGATCTGGTCGCCGTACTCGGCGGCGATGGCCTCGAGGGACGGCGCGATCTGGCGGCACGGGCCGCACCAGGCGGCCCAGAAGTCCACCAGTACGGGCTTGTCGCTCTTGAGGACCTCGGCGTCGAAGTCAGCGTCGGTCACGTTCTTGAGGGTGCCGGCCACAGCGGCCTCCTTCTTCTTCCTGCGGGGTGTGGGGTGGGGCTGGTGAGTGGTCAGACGGTCGCGTGGGCCTTCTCGGCGTCCGCGAGGGCGGCGAGGAAGCGCTCGGCGTCGAGGGCGGCGGAGCAGCCGGTGCCCGCGGCGGTGATGGCCTGACGGTAGGTGTGGTCCACGACGTCGCCGGCGCCGAAGACGCCCGTGACGCTGGTGCGGGTGGAGGGGGCGTCGACCTTGAGGTAGCCCTCCTCGTCGAGCTTCAGCTGGTCCTTGAACAGCTCGGTGCGCGGGTCGTGGCCGACGGCGATGAAGAGGCCGGTCACGGGCAGCTGGCTGGTCTCACCGGTCTTGGTGTTGCGCAGGGTCAGACCGGAGAGCTTCTGCTCGCCGTGGATCTCGGAGACCTCGCTGTCCCAGGCGAACGAGATCTTCGGGTCGGCGAAGGCGCGGTCCTGCATGGCCTTCGAGGCGCGCAGGCTGTCGCGGCGGTGGACGATCGTCACGGACTTGGCGAACCGGGAGAGGAAGGTCGCTTCCTCGATCGCGGTGTCGCCGCCGCCGACGACGGCGATGTCCTGGTCCTTGAAGAAGAATCCGTCGCAGGTGGCGCACCAGGAGACGCCGCGTCCGGAGAGGGCGTCCTCGTTGGGCAGGCCGAGCTTGCGGTGCTGGGAGCCGGTGGTGACGATGACGGCCTTGGCGCGGTGCACGGTGCCGGACGAGTCGGTGACGCTCTTGATGTCACCGGTGAGGTCGACGGTGACGACGTCCTCGGCGATCAGCTCGGCGCCGAAGCGCTCGGCCTGGCCGCGCATGTTGTCCATGAGGTCCGGCCCCATGATGCCGTCCTGGAAACCGGGGAAGTTCTCCACCTCGGTGGTGTTCATCAGGGCGCCACCGGCGGTGACGGAGCCTTCGAAGACCAGCGGCTTGAGCGAAGCGCGTGCGGTGTACAGGGCGGCTGTGTAACCGGCCGGCCCGGAGCCGATGATGATCACGTTTCGTACGTCGCTCACGGGTTTCTTCCTCGTCTCTGCGGACTGCGTGCTGCCTACCGGGGGCCGGTGCGGACTCTCACCCCACCCAACGGATCCTACGGCGCCTGCATTCCCCGCCTGTCCCCTGCCGACCTGAATGGGTCAGCTTCGGGGGTAGGTGCGGGTCAGGAGGAGCTTTCCGGTGGGCGAGCCGGTGGTCTCGCAGGCCGTGTCGACGAGGTAGGCGTCGACGTTCGCGGGGTCGCCGGGGTGGGGCAGGACGAGGAGGTAGACCGGGATGCCCTGGTAGCTGCCGCGTTGGGCGGCGAGCGGGGCGTCGGTGCGGTCGGTGGCCTGGTGGACGCAGGCGGGGACGGAGGCCGGTGCGTGGCGGTCGCCGTGGGCGAGCTCTGCGGTGGGAGGGCTGTTCTCCTCGGCCCCGAAGCTGTTGTTCTGCTCCTCCGGGACGGTCCTGGAGCTCGGCACGGGGAGCAGGAGGAGGCGGTGGACGCTGTCCTGGAGGCCCTGGGCCGTGTACGTGCCGGTGGAGGTGCCGCTGTCGGCGCTGGAGGTACCGGTGCGGGCGGCGGTGTCGTGGGGCGGGGGGCCGGAGATCTCGCCGAAGAGGAAGATTCCGAGGGCGCAGGCCGCGGCGGTGGCCAGGCCGGTGATGACCGCGATCCGGCGGCGGGCGCGGCGCCGCCCGGGGCCGGTTGCGCCGACCGGGTGACCGGCGGGTCGGGCGCCGGATGTTTCACGTGAAACATCGGCGGCGGCGTCGGCGGCGGCGTTGGCGGCGCGGGGCCGGGTCTTCGGTGCGGTGGTGCTGTCCTGGTCGCCGCTGTGCCTGTCCGCGACCTGGTGCGTGGTGGCGTCGAGGAGTGCCTCGGCGGCGAGGGCCGCGTCGATGCGGCCGGCGATGTCCACGGGCATCCGGGCCGGTCCGGGGAGGGTGCCGAGGAGGGCGCGGATCTCGTCGAGGGAGGCGCGGACGTCGGCGCACAGCGCGCAGTCGTCGAGGTGGCCGCGGATTTCGGCGGTGCGCGACGGGGAGAGGAGTCCTTCGGTGAGGTCGGAGATCTCCGAGACGTCCGGGTGCCGGATCGTGCCGGTCCTGCCGGTTGTGGGGCTCACGGTCGTCCACCTCCGCCCTTCACTGGGTCTGCGTCTGGGTTGTGCTGCCGGGGTTCTGTCGCTGGTGGGACGGGACTCCCCGGCGTCCGGTTCCTTCCCCCCTCGGCGGTGGTGTTATCCCCGGCATTCGTGCGCAGATGAGTGAGCATCGGGACGAGTTTCGCGCGGCCGCGTGCGCACCGGCTTTTCACGGTGCCGGTGGGCACGTCGAGGACGTGGGCGGCTTCGGCGACGGAGTATCCCTGCATGTCGACGAGGACGAGCGCGGCCCGTTGTTCGGCCGGGAGGGTGCTGAGGGCGGCCAGGAGCTGGCGATGGAGGTCCTGGCGCTCCGCGGGTGCCTCGGCGGACTCGTGGGGCTCCAGGAGGCGCTCCAGGCGGTCCGTGTCGTCGAGGGGTGCGGTTCTGCGGGAGGCGGCCTTGCGGGCGCGGTCGAGGCAGGCGTTGACGGTGATGCGGTGGAGCCAGGTGGTGACGGCGGACTCCCCGCGGAAGGTGTGGGCGGCGCGGTAGGCGGAGACCAGGGCGTCCTGCACGGCGTCGGCGGCCTCCTCCCGGTCCCCGAGGGTGCGCAGGGCCACGGCCCACAGCCGGTCCCGGTGCCTGCGGACGAGCTCACCGAAAGCATCGGGATCGCCGGCGGCGTGCAGCGCCAGGAGCTCCTGGTCGCTGCCGCCTTCGGTGGTTCCTTCTCGCATCACGCCCCCGTGGTCAGGAATCCGGGCCGAGCACCTTGATCTCGTTGATCCCGCCGCGGTAGCCGCCAGCGCCGTCGGAGGGCAGCTCGGTGATGTGGATCAGTACGAAACGGGTACGGACCGGGGTCTCGATCGTGCCCTGGAGTTTCCTCTCGGTGCGCTCCAGCTTGGTGATCGCCTGCGAGAAGTCGGACAGGGAGCGCGGAGAGGACGCCTCGGGGGCTGCCGCGCGGACCTCGATGGTCTGTCCGGGCACGTTGAGGTCTATGTCGATCCCGGACACGTTCTGGACCTTGCCCAGGTCGACGATGATGCCGCTGCCGTCGGCGCGCTCGTCCAGGTTGCCGAAGTTGGCGAAGGTCAAGTACTGGGGGGTGATCCAGGCGGTCGAGTCGTTGCCGTCCACAGTCTTGGGGACGTCCTTCGGCTTCGTCGCCTCCCCGTGCGGAGTGAATTCGGAAACGTTCTTGATCTGTAGCGGCTTGCCCGGGTCAGGCTTCGGCGGGGTGTCGTCGGAGTCGTTCTGCGTGGGGGTGCTGCCGGTGCTGCCCTGGTTGCCGCGCAGGAGGGTGTCCGCGAGCTGCCAGCTGCCCAGGCCGAGGGCGGCGATGAGCAGGGCGGCGACGCCCCACTTCAGGGCGCGGCCGGTGCGGCTCTGGAGCGGGGGCGGCGGGGGTGCGACGGCCAGGTTCTGGGCGGTGGACACGCCTGCGGGGCCGGGCCGGCCGTAGCTGCCCTGCTGGTAGGTGGTGTGCTGGTACTCGGGCGGGGCGGTGAAGGCGGGCTCCGGGGGCCGGATGCGGGGCATCGCGGCGACGGCCTTGGCCAGCTCCTCGGGGGTGGTGCAGGCGGGTTCCTGGCGGGAGGCGGTGGCGCCGTCGTTGGCGAGGGCGCGCATGGCGAGCTCGCCCAGGCCCCGGTGGACTCCGGCGCGCACCTGGTCGGGGGCGATCAGGCCGACGCCCTTGGGCAGGCCGGTGAGGCCGTAGGCGTCGTTCTCGTACGGCCAGCGCTGCGTCAGGGCGGCGTACAGGAGCGCGCCGATGGCCTCGGTGTCGGCGCGCTGCGGGGTCTCGCTGGTGATGCCGCGCAGGGCGGCGTTCACGGCGAGGCCGCGGATGCGGTACTGGCCGGTGGAGGTGCGCAGTATGGCGCTGGGCGTCAGGCGCAGGTGGGCGAGGCCTTCGCGGTGCGCGGCGGTCATGGCCTGGGAGACCTGGTGGACGAGCTGGTAGGCCTCGTGGGGTTCCAGGGGGCCGGCGGCGAGGATCGCGGTGAGTTCGGTGGCGTCGGGGAGCCACTCGTGGACGACGTAGACGAGGTCGTTCTCTTCCACGGCGTCGAGGACCTGGACGAACCGGGGGTCGCCGAGCAGGGCGGAGGAGCGGGCGGCGGCGAGGACGGAGCGGGCCCGGGGGTGGTCGGCGGGGAGCAGGTGGACTCCCACGGCGCGGCGCAGCTTCTCGTCCATCGCACGCCAGCTGCTGAATCCGTCCACACGGGTGACGCACTCTTCGAGCCGGTAGCGTCTGGCGAGCTTGTGGCCGCTGTGGAGTTCGGGTGCGGCCGCGGGGGCCGCGCTGCTGCGTTCGCCGTCCTTTTCGGGCATGGGTCCGTCCGCGGCTTGTCCGTTCTGGGTGTCTACCCCGTCGGCCGTGGCCTGTGCCGCCTGAGCGGCGAGCGGCTCGTCGCCGCTGTTGTCGGCCACGTCGACGGCAGCCGTGCTACGTTCCGCCACCGTCGTTCCCGCCTCCCCATCCGTTGCGCGCTGTCGGCCAGTCTGCGAAGCCATGCCAATTGTGCCCACAGTCCGACGCTATGCACGACACACGAAGGGGGGTGACGGTTGTGCGCATCAGCGCCCCAAACGCCCGCGGACCATTCCGACCATCGCGTTGAGTTCTTCGATCCGCATCCGCTTGGCGGCGAGGAGGAAGACGGCGGCCAGGGCGATCCCGCCGGCGATGAGGGCTGCGGCGGAGCCGCCGACTCCGCTGCCGAGCGCCTGGGTGATGCCGTAGGCGACGGCTCCCGCCACCGCGGCGGCGGGGACGCAGGCGCCGGTCAGGCGGGCGTAGGTGCGGGCGACGTGGGCGCCGTCGAGGTCGCCGCCGAGGCGGGTCTTCAGGCGGCGCCAGGCGACGCCGACGCCGACGGCGTAGCCGAGGCCGTAGGCGGCGGCCATGCCGACGACGGCCCAGCGGGCGGGGAGGACGAAGAAGGAGGCCGCGGAGCCTGCCGCGTTGACGGCGGCGACGATGACCGTGTTGTAGAAGGGCGTGCGGGTGTCCTCGTAGGCGTAGAAGCCGCGCAGGACGACGTACTGGACGGAGTAGGGGATCAGTCCGAGGCCGAAGGCCATCAGGACGTAGCCGATGTTCTGTGCGCCGGCGCCGGAGCCGGCGTAGAGCAGGGTGGCCATGGGGACGCCGAGGGCGAGGAACGCGAAGGCGCAGGGGACGATCGCCACGGCGGAGGTGCGCAGGCCGTAGGAGATGTCGTCGCGGACGGCGGCGGCGTCGCCGTCGTGGGCGGAGCGGGAGATGCGGGGCAGGACGGCCGTCATGACGGAGACGGTGATGATGGCCTGCGGCATCTGCCACAGCAGCAGCGCGTAGTTGTAGGCGGTGATGCCGGTGCCGGGGTGGCCCTGCTTCTCGGCGACGGATCCGGCCCAGGTGGCGAGCTGGGTGACGACGACGAGGCCGATCTGGTTGGCGAGGACGAAGAAGAACGTCCACTTGGCCAGGCGGGCGGCCTTGCCGAGGCCGTGGCCCTTCCAGTCGAAGCGCAGGCGCGGCTTGAAGCCGGCGTCGCGCAGGTAGGGCAGCATCGCGAGGGCCTGGACGGTGAGGCCCAGCAGGGTGCCCAGGCCCAGCAGGCGGACGCCTTCGGGGGTGACGGTGGTGGCGTTGACGCCGGAGGTGGTGAAGCCGCCGAAGGCCCAGATGAAGGCGCCGAAGGTGGCGATGACCACGATGTTGTTGAGGACCGGGGTCCACATCATCGCGCCGAAGCGGCCGCGGGCGTTGAGGATCTGGCCGAGGACCACGTGGACGCCCATGAAGAACATGGTGGGCAGGCAGTAGCGGGCGAAGGCGACCGCGACGTCCATCTGGGCGGGGTCGGAAGCGATCTTCGGCGACATCATCGTGATGAAGACCGGAGCGGCCAGGACGCAGATGGTGGTGATGGCGGCCAGCAGGACCACGACGAGGGTCAGCAGCCGGTTGGCGTAGGCCTCCCCCCCGTCGTTGTCGTTCTTCATGGCCCGCACGAGCTGCGGGATGAAGACCGCGTTGAGGGCGCCGCCGCCGACCAGCACGTAGATCATCGTGGGCAGCGTGTTGGCGATCTGGTACGTGTCGTTGAAGGTGCCGACGCCGATGGCACCGGCGATGACCAGGGTCCGCAGGAAGCCGGTGATGCGGGAGACGATCGTGCCGGCGGCCATGAGGGCGCTGGACTTGAGGAGTCCGGCGGCGCGGCCGGCGGGCTTGGCGGGTGCCGGTGCGGCGACCGGGGCGTCCTCGGCGGGGGTCCGGGGGGCCGCTTCCTGGTCGCGGTAGAGGTGCGCGAAGGCGTCGGGCTCGGACTGTTCGTCGGCGGCCTTGGTGACGAGGGAGTCCACGCCGACGAACTGGGTGGTGGTGGCGTGGTCGCCGTACGGCAGGTGGCGGGAGGGGCCGTCCGGCTCGGGCGGCGGGGTCTGGGCCCACACGCGCGGGTCGGGCGAGTACGAGGGCGCGGTCGGCGCCGCGTACAGCGGGCCGGGCTCCTGGTAGGTGCCGGGCGGCGGCGGGGGGTGCGCGGCGCGGTCGTAGAGGACCTCGGCGACCGGGTCCTGGGCGGACAGGTCCTGCGCCCGGTACGGGTCGTTGTCGTAGGCGTCCTGGACATACGGGTCACGGTCCGGCGCGGGCGCAGGCGCGGGAACCTGCCCGGGCACCGGGGTGCCCGGGGCAGTGCCCTGGGAGGGCGCGGGCCCGCCAGTGCCCTGCGCGCGGTCACCGTCGTACGGCGCGTTCATCGAAACCCCACCTCATCGTCCCCAGGCCGACCGGCCACGGTATCGCTCAACGGTCCACTGTCTCACCCGTGCCGGACCCGTCGGTGCTTTGCGGTCCGGTGTCCGGGGACTCGTCACTCTGCTGCGTGCTCTCCTCGGCGGCCGTGCGGGCCGCCACGCGCTTGCGGCTCGCGTACATCTTGATGCCTGCCAGGACGAGGAGGAGGACACCGCCGGCGATGACGAGCATGACAGTGGGGGTGATCTCGGTGGCCTCGACCGTGAACTTGCGCGGTTCGCCGTAGGCGACGCCGTCCTTGGTGAAGAGCTGTGCGGTGACCTCGACGGGGCCGCTCGCGGTGGCGTTGGCGGTGAACTTGACGGTCTGGGTGTGGTCGCCCTGGACGCTGACCGGCTGTTCGCTGTCGCTGAACATCAGGCGGGTCGGGTTGGCGGACTTGACCCGCAGGACGAGGTCGTGGACGTCCTGGACGAGGCTGTTCTGGACGCTGACCGGGATGGTGGCGCTGTGTCCGGACAGGGTGGCGTCGGACTTGGGGACGACCTTGACCTTCTGCGTCAGGCCGATCAGGTACTCCTGGACCTGGTCCCGGTAGAGCCGGGCCTCTTCGGGGCGGCCGCGCCAGGAGGTGGACATCTCCCGGTTGGTGGTGTTGCCGAAGGGGATCTCCACGCGTTCGGGCGCGGTGAGGATGACCTTGAACTGGTCGAGGGTCTTCTGGGTGGTGCGGATCTGCTCGAAGGCCGATACCGGCAGTTCCTGCTTGCTCAGGTCCTCGGGGTACTGGCCGGCGCCCGGTACCTGGGTGGTGGCCCCGGGGTCGGGCTTGGCCGCGGCGGCCGCTTCGAGGTCGGAGGGCTGGGTCCAGCGGCCGGCCTGGAGGCCGCGCAGGGCGGCGGCCATCGTCTGGACCTGGCTGACGGTGGGCATCCGCTGCGGGGCGACGACGAGGCTGCGCTGCTCCCCGGTCGGTTGCAGGTTGAGGGCGAGGCTGTCGGCGAGGAAGCGCTGTACGGCGAGCGTGGAGTTCGCGGCGCTCAGCATGTCGCCCTCGAAGGCGGTGGAGAGGTCGGCGTCCGCGACGACGGCAGTGGTGCCGGCGCCGATGGGCCGGGCGGCGGAGGGCGTGTAGCCGAGGGCGCCGCTCTCCTGGAGGCTGTCGCTGCGGGTGAGGACGTTGTGGGCGCCGGCCGAGGTGGCGACGTTCACGATGGAGGGGTCGATGGCGCCGTCCACGGGCCAGGAGAAGTCGGTGGACGCGGGGACGTGCAGGACGGTCTCGACGGCCTGCTTCGCCTTGTCGGTGGCGGGCCGCAGCTGGCCCAGGGTTCCCGAGACGTCCTTGCCGCGGTGGGCGAGGGAGGCGAGGTCCGGGTCCGCGAAGGGCAGGGCGACGACCTTCTTGCCCTGGACCGCGGCTTCCAGGGAGCTCAGCCACTGCTCGGCGACGGCCTTGTTCTTGCCCTGGACGGGCTTGCCGCCCGGGACGCGGACCCGGTAGCCCTTGGCCATCGCGTCGACCGTGGCCAGCAGGTCGGGGTCGATGACCCAGGTGACGGGGAGTTCCTTGCCGAGCGAGACCATCTGGCCCAGGCGGCCGTAGGGCTTGAGCTCTTCGGCGAGGGACTCGTCGAGGAAGACGGGGGTCTGGACGTCGTCCGAGCCGGTCTCGGCGGTCACGTGGGTGGTGGAGATCAGCGGCCATACGTAGGCGAGCTGGGCGCGCGTGCCAGCGGCTTCCGGCTGCCAGGGCAGGAAGGTCCGCTTGATGCCGAGGACCTGCTCGGACGGGCGGCTGTCGGTCACCCCGGACAGGGAGACGCCGAGCTGGTAGACGCCGTCCTTGTCCAGCTCCAGCTTGTTGACCGGGACGGTGAGGGTGAACGGCCGGCCGACCTTCGAGGGCAGTGCGTCGATCTTGACGGCGTAGGCCGAGTCGATCTCGCCGGGGTCGCTGCCCGCCCGGAAGCCGGTGCGCTCCGCGGCGTCGTCGATGGAGGAGCGGTCCGCGAGCGGGGGTCCGACGCGCAGGCCCACGTGAGCGTCGGTGATGGTCTCGGAGCCGTTGTTGACCACGACGCCCTCGATGGTGAGGGTGTCGCCCTTGACCGGGGCGGCGGGGGCCATGGACATGAGCTGGACGTCGACCGAGGAGCCCTGGGCCGCTTCGGCCTTCGTGGCGGGAGAGTAGACCAGGGCGGCGAGCACGGGGGTCCCGGCGAGCAGGACCATCGTGCGCCGCAGCCAGCGGCGCCGGACAGGAGCGGGGGACGCTCCCTGGATGTCTGCCGCCTCTGCCACGCGCTAGCCCGTCCCTCGAAGTGTCAGTGGTCGTCGTCGTTGCGTCCACGCATGGTAACGAGGCCCGCTGTGCGCGAGTGCCGCGCCTTGCTCCACATGATCGGCTCCACCCCGGGCCGCCGGCGTACCGGGGTGGCCGTGAAACGGGGAAGCCCCCGGCGAGCCGGGCACGTACCCTTTTCTGTTGTGCCGAACGCCAATGAAGACAACCCCAGTGCCCTGAGTCAGGTGCAGCGCCGCGCGGTCAGTGAACTGCTGCGGGTCGCCCCTGTCGCCGACGAGCTCGGCCGCCGATTCCAGGAGGCGGGCTTCCGCCTCGCCCTGGTCGGCGGGTCCGTCCGCGACGCGCTGCTCGGGCGTCTCGGCAACGACCTCGACTTCACCACCGATGCCCGCCCCGAGGACGTGCTGAAGATCGTCCGCCCGTGGGCCGACTCGGTGTGGGACGTCGGCATCGCCTTCGGCACGGTCGGGGCGCAGCGGAACGGCTTCCAGATCGAGGTGACGACGTACCGCTCGGAGGCGTACGACCGTACCTCGCGCAAGCCCGAGGTCTCCTACGGCGACTCGATCGAGGAGGACCTGGTCCGGCGTGACTTCACGGTCAACGCCATGGCCCTGGCCCTGCCGGAGCAGGAGTTCATCGACCCGCACGGGGGCCTGGAGGACCTGGCCGCCGGTGTCCTGCGCACCCCCGGTACGCCGGAGGACTCGTTCTCCGACGACCCGCTGCGGATGCTGCGGGCGGCGCGGTTCGCCGCTCAGCTGGACTTCGAGGTCGCCCCGGAGGTCGTGGCGGCGATGGAGGCGATGTCCGACCGGATCGAGATCGTCTCGGCGGAGCGGGTGCAGGGTGAGCTGAACAAGCTGGTGCTGTCCGCCCACCCGCGCAAGGGTCTGGGCCTGCTCGTGGACACGGGGCTGGCCGACCGGGTGCTGCCCGAGCTGCCCGCGCTGCGGCTGGAGAGTGACGAGCACCACCGGCACAAGGACGTCTACGACCACTCGCTGATCGTGCTGGAGCAGGCGATCGCGCTGGAGGAGGACGGTCCGGACCTGGTGCTGCGGCTGGCGGCGCTGCTGCACGACATCGGCAAGCCCCGTACCCGCCGCTTCGAGGTCGACGGCCGGGTCTCCTTCCACCACCACGAGGTGGTGGGCGCGAAGATGACCAAGAAGCGGCTGACGGCTCTGAAGTACTCCAACGACATGGTCAAGGACGTGTCGCGGCTGGTGGAGCTGCACCTGCGGTTCCACGGCTACGGCGACGGGGAGTGGACCGACTCCGCGGTGCGGCGCTACGTCCGTGATGCCGGACCGCTGCTGGAGCGCCTGCACAAGCTGACCCGGTCCGACTGCACGACGCGCAACAAGCGCAAGGCCAACGCGCTCTCCCGTACCTACGACGGGCTGGAGGAGCGGATCGCCCAGCTGAAGGAGCAGGAGGAGCTGGACGCGATCAGGCCCGACCTGGACGGCAACGAGATCATGCAGGTGCTGGACGTCGGTCCCGGTCCGCTGATCGGGAAGGCCTACGCGTTCCTGCTGGAGCTGCGGCTGGAGAACGGCCCGATGGAGCGCGAGGCGGCGATCGCCGCCCTCAAGGAGTGGTGGGCCGCGCAGGCCTGATCCGCGGCGGGCGTGGATGTTTCACGTGAAACATCGTTTCCTGTTTCACGTGAAACGTCGCGCTCGGCGGCTCAGCAGTATCGCGGTCGCCGCGTAGAGGGCGGCCACGGCGAGGATCAGGACCACGGACCGCCCGTCGGCGGGGAGCATCAGCGAGGACACCGCTGCCGCGCCGACGAACGCGACGTTGAACAGCACGTCGTAGACGGAGAAGACACGGCCGCGGTAGTCGTCGTCGACGCGGGACTGGATGACCGTGTCGGTGGCGATCTTGGCTCCCTGGGTGGCGAGGCCGAGGACGAACGCGGCGACCAGCATCGGCCCGAAGGCGAAGGACAGGCCGAGCGCCGGGACCAGGACCGCGGCGGCCGCGGAGCAGGCGGTGATCCAGCCGAGGGTCCCCAGCCGGCCGACCAGCCACGGGGTCACCACCGCGGCCGCGAAGAATCCGGCCGCGGAGGCTCCGACCGCGATGCCCAGCAGCGCCAGCCCGTCGGCCTCGTTGTCCGACCAGGAGTAGCGGCAGAGCATCAGCAGCATGACGGTCAGCGCCCCGTAGCAGAACCGCATCATGGTCATCGCGGTGAGCGCCAGGGCGGCCTCCCCGCGCGAGGCGAGGTGCCGCAGGCCCTCGGTCATGCCCCTGACGGTGAGGGCGACTCCCTCGGCGACGGACGGGTGGGTCGCGCCCGGGGGGTGGTCGGGCCCCAGCAGGCCGATGGCCAGGCGCAGGGAGACGAGCGCCGAGCACAGGTAGAACGCGGCGGCGACCAGGACGACCACGGCGTTGGAGTCGGAGGCCAGCAGCCGGACGAGGAAGGCCAGTCCCCCGCCGGCGGTCGCGGCGAGGGTTCCCGCGGTCGGGGAGAGGGCGTTCGCGGTGACCAGCTGGTCGGAGCCGACGACGTGGGGCAGGGAGGCGGCCAGGCCGGCGAGGACGAAGCGGTTGACCGCGGTCACGGACAGCGCCGAGGCGTAGAACAGCCAGTCGGGGACGTGCGCCACGATCAGCATGCCGGTGACGCAGGCGAGGAAGGCCCGCAGCAGGTTGCCGTAGAGGAAGACCTGCCGGCGCAGCCAGCGGTCGAGCAGCACCCCGGCGAACGGGCCGATCACCGAGTACGGCAGCAGCAGGACGGCCATGGCCGAGGCGATGGCCGCGGGCGAGGTCTGCTTCTCCGGGGAGAAGACCACGTACGTGGCGAGCGCGACCTGGTAGGCGCCGTCCGCTGCCTGGGAGAGCAGTCGTACGGCGAGCAGGTTGCGGAAGTCCCTCAGGCGCAGGAGTACGCGCAGATCACGTACGACAGGCATGAGGGCAAGGGTCACATACGCGGAGGGTCCCCGGGCACATTGCCCGGGGACCCTCCGCGAAGAACTGCCGAAGTCCAGGTGTCCGACAGGACCCCTCGGGGTTCGACTAGCGCTCGACCTCGCCCTTGATGAACTTCTCGACGTTGGCCAGGGCCTCGTCGTCGAAGTACTGCACCGGCGGGGACTTCATGAAGTAGCTGGACGCCGACAGGATCGGGCCGCCGATACCGCGGTCCTTGGCGATCTTCGCGGCGCGCAGGGCGTCGATGATGACACCGGCGGAGTTCGGGGAGTCCCACACCTCGAGCTTGTACTCGAGGTTCAGCGGGACGTCGCCGAAGGCGCGGCCTTCGAGGCGGACGTAGGCCCACTTGCGGTCGTCGAGCCACGCGACGTAGTCGGACGGGCCGATGTGGACGTTCTTCTCGCCGAGCTCACGGTCGGGGATCTGCGAGGTGACGGCCTGCGTCTTGGAGATCTTCTTCGACTCCAGGCGGTCGCGCTCCAGCATGTTCTTGAAGTCCATGTTGCCGCCGACGTTGAGCTGCATGGTGCGCTCAAGACGGACACCGCGGTCCTCGAACAGCTTCGCCATCACGCGGTGCGTGATGGTGGCGCCGACCTGCGACTTGATGTCGTCGCCGACGATCGGGACACCGGCCTCGGTGAACTTGTCGGCCCACTCCTTGGTGCCGGCGATGAAGACCGGGAGGGCGTTGACGAAGGCGACCTTGGCGTCGATGGCGCACTGGGCGTAGAACTTCGCCGCGTCCTCGGAACCGACGGGCAGGTAGCAGATCAGGACGTCGACCTCACGGTCCTTGAGGACCTGGACCACGTCGACCGGAGCCTCGGCGGACTCCTCGATGGTCATGCGGTAGTACTTGCCCAGACCGTCGTAGGTGTGGCCGCGCTGCACGGTCACGCCCGCGTTCGGGACGTCGCAGATCTTGATGGTGTTGTTCTCGCTGGCGCCGATGGCGTCCGAAAGGTCGAGGCCGACCTTCTTCGCGTCGACGTCGAACGCGGCGACGAACTCGATGTCACGCACGTGGTAGTCGCCGAACTGGACGTGCATCAGACCGGGGACCTTGGCCGCCGGGTCGGCGTCCTTGTAGTACTCGACGCCCTGCACCAGCGAGGCGGCGCAGTTGCCCACGCCGACGATGGCTACGCGAACCGAACCCATTCCGGTTGCTCCCTGTTTGTTCTCGGACGAGGTCTGCGAGATGCAGACCTCATTTTTCAGTTTCGTCGGACGGACCGGGTCGTCTGCGATCCCGTCCCGCCCGCTCGCTCTCGATGAGCTCGTTCAGCCAGCGCACTTCGCGCTCCACGGACTCCATGCCGTGCCGCTGCAGCTCGAGCGTGTAGTCGTCCAGGCGCTCCCGGGTGCGGGCCAGGGAGGCGCGCATCTTCTCCAGGCGCTCCTCCAGCCGGCTGCGGCGGCCCTCCAGTACCCGCATGCGCACGTCTCGTTCGGTCTGGCCGAAGAAGGCGAAGCGGGCGGCGAAGGACTCGTCCTCCCAGGTGTCGGGGCCGGTGTGGGAGAGGAGCTCTTCGAAGTGCTCCTTCCCCGCGGCCGTCAACCGATAGACGATCTTGGCGCGGCGCCCTGCGAGTGAAGCGGCGAGCGCGTCTTCCGGGGCGTTGCCCGGCTCTTCGATCAACCAGCCGTTGGCGACCAGCGTCTTGAGGCAGGGGTACAGCGTCCCGTAGCTGAAGGCCCTGAACACCCCAAGCGAGGTGTTGAGCCGCTTGCGCAGCTCGTAGCCGTGCATGGGGGATTCGCGGAGCAGGCCGAGGACGGCGAATTCGAGGATGCCTGAGCGCCTGCTCATCCGCCTGCCTCTCCTCCGACCCTGTGTCTTTATACCGAGCTGATGTATCGGCTCGATACATCCAGACGATAGAACGGGCCGACTCAGTCGACAAGTGGTGGCGTAGTGACCGGCATCACATCACCAATTCGTACGAGGCGAGTTGCCTGTTTTGGGGTGAACTTCGGCACTGGTCAGGTTTTGAGCGTGCGTAGTCTGTGCGCCATGACACCGGGGGAACCGGAATTCATCTGCCGCGTCCAGGCCACTCGCCTGCCCGAGGAGTAGTCGTTCGATGAGCGAGCACCGCCGCAAACCGTCGCAGCCCCAGAGTGGTGGGCGGGCCGCGGCCCGTCGGGCCGCCCAGCAGCGCCCCGGCAGGGGCGCCGGGACGGGACGTGACGTCCCCGCGGCGTCACCCAGCGGCCCCTATACGGAACCCTCCGTGCACGGCAGCCGGTCGGAGGCGCGCCGGGCAGGCCAGAGAGGATCCGGCGGTGGCCGGGGCAGGGGCGCCGCGAAGGCGGCGCGCGGCAGCGGCCTCCCCGACAAGCGGCTGATCAACTACCCGCGGTCGGACCGGGAGGGCTGGAAGCGCTTCCTGCCGTCCTGGAAGCTCGTCGGCGGTACGGCCCTGGGCTGCTTCGCGATCATCACCGCGGGTGCAGGCATCGGCATCGCCATGGTGGACACGCCTGACCCGAACAAGGCGGCCAAGGCGCAGAACAACGTCTTCAACTGGTCCGACGGCACCCAGATGGTGGCCACCGGCGGTTCGATGAACCGGCAGATCGTGCCGATCTCCAGCATCCCCCGGCCCATGAGGGACGCGGTGATCGCCGCGGAGAACGAGTCCTTCGAGACGGACAAGGGCGTCGACCCGATGGGCGTCGCCCGCGCGGTGTGGAACATGGCCACGGGCGGCTCCACCCAGGGCGGCTCGACCATCACGCAGCAGTACGTGAAGAACATGTACCTGGACTCGGACCAGACGATCAAGCGCAAGGTCACCGAGCTCTTCATCGCGATAAAGCTGGGCACCACCGAGGAGAAGGACACCGTCCTCGCCGGCTACCTCAACACCGCCTACTACGGACGGGACGCCTACGGCATCCAGGCCGCCGCCCGCGCCTACTTCGGCAAGGACAGCAAGGACCTGAACGCGTCCGAGTGCGCCTTCCTGGCCTCGGTGCTCAAGGGCCCCAACCTGTACAACCCGGACGGCGGCATCGGCGCGGCCGCCACCCCCCAGCTCAACGAGCAGCGCGCCCGGAAGCGCTGGGCCTGGGTCCTGGACCGCGAGGTCGAGGTGGGCCGGATGGACAAGGCCGAGCGGGCGAAGTACACCGACAAGGACTTCCCCGCCCGCGTCGAGTCGGAGCAGGCCCGCGGCATGACCGGCCAGATCGGCTACCTGGTCGACACCGCCAAGGCGTACGTGATGAAGACCAAGAACATCACAGCCGAGCAGATGGCCCTGGGCGGCTACGAGATCACGACCACCTTCGAGAAGTCGAAGGTCGACGCACTGGCCAAGGCCGTCGAGGACACCCGCAACGGGTTCATCGACGAGAAGAAGCGCCCCGACACCGACACCTTCGTCCAGTTCGGCGCGGCTTCCGTGAACGCCAAGACCGGGGCGCTCGTGGCCCTCTACGGCGGTCCGGGCTGGGACCAGAAGTACTTCAGCAACAACGCCAACACCACCGGTGTGCCGGTCGGCTCGACCTGGAAGCCGTACGTGCTCGCGGCCGCGATGCAGTACGGCACCCAGAACTCCAACGGCAAGGGCATCTCCGCCGACAGCAAGTACCAGGCCAACGACCTCACCGTGATCAACAACCGTGAGGGCAGGCCGCTGCGCGGCCTGGACGGCACCCCGTTCAAGCAGAAGAACGAGAGCCCCACCCCCTACGGGTACGTGACCCTCAACGAGGCGATGGAGAAGTCCATCAACGTCCCGTTCGCCCAGCTCGTCTTCGACGTCGGCCACGACAAGGTCCGCAAGGTGGCCGAGTCCACGGGCCTGCTCCCGGATTCGATGGCCAAGGACAACGACGCCTCCTTCGCGCTCGGCACCTCCACCCCCAGCGCCATCCGCATGGCCGACTCGTACGCCACCTTCGCGGCCTCCGGCACGCACCACGAGCCGTTCTCCGTGATCAAGGTCGAGAAGGACGGCGAGCCGCTGTCCGGCTTCGAGCCGACCAAGGCCCAGCGGGCCATGGACAACGCCGTCGCGGACAACATCACCAAGGTCCTGGAGAACGTCGTCCAGAACGGCACCGCCACCAAGGTCAAGAAGCTGGGCCGGCCCGCCGCGGGCAAGACCGGTACCACGGACGAGAACAAGTCGGCCTGGTTCGTCGGCTACACCCCGGAGCTGTCCACTTCGGTCGTCCTCTTCCGCAGCGACCCCAACTCGAAGGACAAGGCGCTCCAGTCCATGAAGGGCGTCGGCGACATCCCCTCCATCCACGGTGGTGACATCCCGGCCGAGATCTGGACCGAGTACATGAGCGAAGCGGTCAAGGGCACTCCGGTGACGAAGTTCCCCGAGGCCGAGAAGTACGGGGTCACCGCGGACGCCTCCGGGGCCCCCTCCCCCACCCCGTCGGCGCCCGCGTCGCCGTCGCCGTCCCCGTCGATGCAGCCGTCGAACACGCCGTCCGGCCGCCCCTCGCCCTCCAGGAGCGGCAAGCCCTGCAAGCCGTGGGAGCTGTACTGCGACCCGGACCCCACGCCCACCGGAAGCACCTCGGGCGGGCTCATCGGGGGCACCGACGGCGGACCCAGCGGATCGCCGACGTCGACGAGCACCGGCAAGCCGGGCCGCCCGGGCGGCACCACCACCGGAACGCTCACAGCGCCCGAGTGACGGGCCCCGCCCGTCCCGGCAGGTGAACAGAGGAAGGCCGTCGCACCCTGTGCGACGGCCTTCCCCCATGTCCGGCCCGGTACGGCAGGATGACCCCCATGACGAAGGTGCACGAGGAGCCTCCCGTACTGCCCACCCGGCAGGACGAGGTCGCCGCAGCCGGCAGTGAGTTCATCGGCGGCCCGCTGGGCCGCTACGCACGGCTCGGCGGGCACTGGATGGGCCCGGTCCGGGTCGTGGCGCTGCTCGCCATCGGCATGTTCGCGCTCGGCATGGTGCAGAAGCTGCCCTGCTACGACTGGGCGTGGTTCCAGGGGGCGGGCTCGCAGTACACCCACGCCTGCTACTCCGACATCCCGCACCTCTTCGCGGCACGCGGCTTCGCCGACAACCTGACGCCCTACTTCGACCGGCTCCCCGGCGACATGGAGTACCTGGAGTACCCGGTGCTCACCGGGCTCTTCATGGAGGTCGCCTCCTGGCTGACCCCGGGCACCGGCTCCATGCAGCACCGCGAGCAGATGTACTGGATGGTCAACGCGGGCATGCTCATGGCCTGCGCCGCCGTCATCGCGGTGTGCGTGGCCCGCACCCACCGCCGCCGTCCCTGGGACGCCCTGCTCTTCGCCCTCGCGCCGGCCTTCGCCCTCACCGCGACGATCAACTGGGACCTGCTGGCCATCGCCCTGACGGCCGCCGGGATGCTCATGTGGTCCCGCGGGCGGTCGGTGCTCTTCGGCGTCCTCATCGGCTTGGCCACCGCTGCCAAGCTCTACCCCGTCCTGCTCCTCGGAGTGCTCTTCGTGCTCTGCTGGCGGGCCGGGAAGTGGCGGGAGTTCTGCGCCGCGGCCCTCGGTGCGGCCGGCGCCTGGCTCGTGGTCAACCTGCCGGTCATGCTGCTCGCCTGGGACGGCTGGTCGAAGTTCTACAGCTTCAGCCAGGAGCGGCCCATCGACTTCGGCTCCGTGTGGCTGCTGATCTCCCAGCGCTCCGGCAACCCCCTGGACGGCGCCAACACGTACGCGACCGGGCTGACGCTGCTGATGTGCGGGGCCATCGCGCTGCTGACCCTGACGGCCCCCAGGCGCCCCCGCTTCGCGCAGCTGGCCTTCCTCGTCGTCGCCGCCTTCATCCTGGCCAACAAGGTCTACTCGCCCCAGTACGTGCTGTGGCTCATCCCGCTCGCCGCACTGGCCCGCCCCCGCTGGCGGGACTTCCTGATCTGGCAGGCCGGCGAGGTCGTCTACTTCCTCGGGATCTGGTTCTACCTCGCCTACACCACCAGCGGGGACAAGCACCAGGGACTGCCCGTGGAGGGCTACCAGCTGGCGATCACCGCCCACCTGCTGGCCACCCTGTACCTGTGCGCCGTCGTGGTCCGCGACATCCTGCTGCCCGAGCGCGACGTTGTACGCCGGGACGGCGTGGACGACCCCTCGGGCGGCGTCCTGGACGGCGCCGAGGACGTGTTCGTGCTGTCGGACGCCGCGAGGGCGCCGCGGTACGCGGCGCCCTCGGACGGACAGCGGGTCGACTGGGGCACGGGCCCCAAGGACTGAGCGGGACGGACCGGGGCCCACGGGCCCCGGCCCGGCTCAGGCGTCGAGCACCCGGTCGAACTGCGTGGTGGTGTGGCGCAGGTGCGCCACGAGCTCGTCGCCGACCTTCGGCTCGGACGTGTCGGAGGGCACGAACAGGATCGACACCTGCATGTGCGGCGGCTCCGCGAACCAGCGCTGCTTGCCCGCCCACACGAAGGGCGAAAGGTTCCGGTTGACGGTGGCCAGACCGGCCCGGGCGACGCCCTTGGCGCGCGGCATCACGCCGTGCAGTGCCTTGGGGGCCTCCAGGCCCACTCCGTGCGAGGTACCGCCGGCGACCACGACCAGCCAGCCGTCCGAGGCCGCCTTCTGCTGGCGGTAGCCGAAGCGGTCGCCCTTGGCGACGCGGGTGACGTCCAGCACCGAACCCCGGTACTCGGTTGCCTCGTGGTCGCCCAGCCACAGCCGGGTGCCGATCCGGGCCCGGAACCGGGTCTGCGGGAACTGCTGCTGCAGCCGGGCCAGTTCCTCGGCCCGCAGGTGGCTGACGAACATGGTGTGCAGCGGCAGCCGGGCCGCGCGCAGCCGGTCCATCCAGCCGATGACCTCTTCGACCGCGTCCGATCCGTCCGGGCGGTCCAGCGGCAGGTGCAGGGCGAAGCCCTCCAGCCGGACGTCCTCGATGGCCGCGTGCAGCTGGCCCAGGTCCTGCTCGGAGATGCCGTGGCGGCGCATCGAGCTCATGCACTCGATGACCACCCGGGCGCCGACCAGGCCGCGGACGCCGTCCAGCGAGGCCACCGAGCGGATGACCCGGTCCGGCAGCGGCACCGGCTCCTCGCCCCGCCGGAACGGGGTCAGGACCAGCAGGTCGCCGCCGAACCAGTCCTTGATGCTGGCGGCTTCGTACGTGGTGCCGACGGCGAGGATGTCGGCGCCCATCCGGGTCGCCTCCTCGCACAGCCGCTCGTGGCCGAAGCCGTAGCCGTTGCCCTTGCAGACCGGGACCATTCCGGGGAACTGGTCCTGGACCTGCTTCTGGTGCGCACGCCAGCGCGCGGTGTCGACGTAGAGCGTGAGCGCCATGCCCGTCCGGAACCTCTCGTGTGGGGTGGGGGTGGAGTCAGCGGCGCGACATGTAGATGTCGAGCGCCTTGTGCAGCACCTTGTTGAGCGGGAAGTCCCACTCGCCGACGTACTCGACGGCCTCGCCGCCCGTGCCGACCTTGAACTGGATCAGCCCGAACAGGTGGTCGTTCTCGTCCAGCGTGTCAGAAATGCCGCGCAGGTCGTAGACGCTGGCGCCGAGCGCGTAGGAGTCGCGCAGCATGCGCCACTGCATCGCGTTCGAAGGCCGGACCTCGCGCTTGTGGTTGGCGGAGGCGCCGTACGAGTACCAGACGTGCTGGCCGACGGTGAGCATCGTGGCGGCGGCCAGCGGCTCCCCCTCGTGCTTGGCGATGTACAGCCGCATCCGGTTGGGGTCCTCGGAGTTGAGGGCCGTCCACTGGCGCTGGAAGTAGCTGAGCGGGCGCGGGCGGAACTTGTCGCGCTCGGCCGTGATCTCGTACAGGTGCTGCCAGGTCGGCAGGTCGTCGTAGCCGCCCTGGACGACCTCGACGCCGGCCTTCTCGGCCTTCTTGATGTTGCGGCGCCACAGCTGGTTGAAGCCCTTGAGGACATCGTCCAGCGAGCGGTTGGCCAGGGGCACCTGGAAGACGTAGCGCGGCTGGACGTCGCCGAAGCCGGCGCCGCCGTCCTCGGCCTGCTGCCAGCCCATGCGGCGCAGCTTGTCGGACACCTCGAAGGCGCGGGGCTCGATGTGCGAGGCCTCCACGTCGCGCAGCCGCTTGACCTCGGGGTCCTGGATGCCGGCCTTGATGGCGGTGGCGTTCCAGCGGCGGATGACGACGGGCGGGCCCATCTTCACGGTGAAGGCGCCCTGCTGCTTGAGGTGGGCCAGCATCGGCTGGAGCCACTCCTCCAGGTTCGGGGCGTACCAGTTGATGACCGGGCCCTCGGGGAGGTACGCGAGGTACCGCTTCACCTTGGGCAGCTGGCGGTACAACACGAGTGCGGCGCCGACGAGTTCACCGGACTTGTCGAACCAGCCGAGGTTCTCCGAGCGCCACTCGTTCTTGACGTCGGCCCATGCCGGGACCTGGCAGTGGCTAGCCGAAGGCAGGCTCTGGAGATAGGCCAGATGCTGCTCTCGGCTGATGGTGCTCAGGGACAGGCTCATGCGGGGTGTCTCCTCCGGCGGCTTCGCTGGCTATGGCGCGAAGCCTACTGCGACGGGGGCGCCACCCATCTGGGGGACGGGCCGGGCGCCGGCCGGTGCTCGGCCGACGCCCCGTCGCAGGGGTGTCCCGCTCGAGCCGGTCAGCCGCCGAAGAGGCCGCCGTGGAACATGCCGAGGAAGAAGCCGATGGCAGACGCGCCAAGGCCGATGATCAGTGCGAAGCGCTCGCGTGTCGTGACGGAGACGAACTGTCCGTACGCGCCGGTCAGGATTCCGATCAGCCCGGCCCACGAGGTGAGCAGGTGCAGGTCGTGGAAGAACGCCGTGATGAACGCCACGGCTCCGAGGACCAGGGTGGCCGCCATCAGGGTGTCCTGGAGCGGGTGGGGCTTGCCGTCGGTGGAGAAGAGGGAGATCGGCTGGGGCGTGGACTGGGGTCGCATGGCCTGTGCCATCGGAAGGCACCTCCTGGCTTGGCAGAGCGGTGCTGCGGGCCGCCTCCGGCAGGGGCCGGGGGCTTTAGCACCGAGCACACCCGATGGATACAGATTGTGTCCCCTCGGCGCCGGATTTCAACCGGAAGGAGTCGAGCAGGTAGTCTGTACAGCTGCGCGGTGTCTGGTCTCAGACGCCGTGCGCACGCATCACGACCCTCCTGCCACGGAACGACCGTGGCCGCTGAGTCCAAAGGAGGTGGGTTCCACATGCGTCACTACGAAGTGATGGTCATCCTCGACCCCGATCTCGAGGAGCGCGCTGTCTCCCCGCTGATCGAGAACTTCCTCTCCGTCGTCCGTGAGGGCAACGGAAAGGTCGAGAAGGTCGACACCTGGGGCCGTCGTCGTCTCGCTTACGAGATCAAGAAGAAGCCCGAGGGCATCTACTCGGTCATCGACCTCCAGGCCGAGCCTGCGGTCGTCAAGGAGCTCGACCGACAGCTGAACCTGAACGAGTCGGTTCTCCGGACCAAGGTCCTTCGCCCCGAGACCCACTGAACTTCGGTTCAGCGGTAATCGGGATCGAGTAGCACAGCAGCCCAGCAGCAATCCCCGCCGAGAGGTTCATCCATGGCAGGCGAGACCGTCATCACGGTCGTCGGCAATCTCGTCGACGACCCCGAGCTGCGCTTCACCCCCTCGGGTGCGGCGGTCGCGAAGTTCCGTGTCGCGTCCACCCCCCGCACCTTCGACCGTCAGACCAACGAGTGGAAGGACGGCGAGAGCCTGTTCCTGACCTGCTCGGTGTGGCGGCAGGCGGCGGAGAACGTCGCCGAGTCCCTCCAGCGAGGCATGCGCGTCATCGTGCAGGGCCGGCTGAGGCAGCGGTCGTACGAAGACCGTGAGGGTGTCAAGCGCACGGTCTACGAACTGGACGTCGAGGAAGTCGGCCCCAGCCTGAAGAACGCCACGGCCAAGGTCGCCAAGACCACCGGTCGCGGTGGCCAGGGTGGTTACGGCGGCGGCGGTCAGCAGCAGGGTGGCGGCGGCGGCAACTGGGGCGGAGCCCCCGGTGGCGGCCAGCAGCAGGGCGGCGGAGCTCCCTCCGACGACCCGTGGGCGTCCAGCGCGCCGGCCGGTGGCCAGCAGCAGGGCGGCGGCGGGGGTGGCTGGGGCGGAAACTCCGGCAACTCCGGCGGTGGCTACTCGGACGAGCCGCCCTTCTAGGGCAGCTCGCAACCCCACTTCTTGATCACACAGGAGAGACACAATGGCGAAGCCGCCTGTGCGCAAGCCTAAGAAGAAGGTCTGCGCGTTCTGCAAGGACAAGACCGCGTACGTGGACTACAAGGACACGAACATGCTGCGGAAGTTCATTTCCGACCGCGGCAAGATCCGTGCCCGCCGCGTTACCGGCAACTGCACGCAGCACCAGCGTGACGTCGCCACGGCCGTCAAGAACAGCCGTGAGATGGCGCTGCTGCCCTACACGTCCACCGCGCGATAAGGAAAGGGTGACCGACTAATGAAGATCATCCTGACCCACGAGGTCACTGGCCTCGGCACCGCCGGCGATGTCGTCGACGTCAAGGACGGTTACGCTCGCAACTACCTGGTCCCGCGTGGTTTCGCGATCCGCTGGACCAAGGGTGGCGAGAAGGACGTGGCGCAGATCCGCCGCGCCCGCAAGATCCACGAGATCGCGACCATCGAGCAGGCCAACGAGGTCAAGGCCAAGCTCGAGGGCGTCAAGGTCCGTCTGGCCACCCGCGCGGGTGACGCCGGTCGTCTCTTCGGTTCCGTGACCCCGGCCGACATCGCCACGGCGATCGAGGCTTCGGGTGGCCCGAAGGTCGACAAGCGCCGCGTCGAGCTGGGCTCCCCGATCAAGACCCTCGGTTCGTACCAGGTCTCCGTGCGTCTGCACGCCGACGTGGCCGCGAACGTGGGCATCGAGGTCGTCGCCGCCTAAGGGCTGCAACGCGAAGGGCCGCACCCCGCTGGGGTGCGGCCCTTCGCCGTTGTTTCACGTGAAACATCGCCTACCGGGTGGCCCCCGCGACCAGCCAGCGGCCCGAGCGGGCGCGCAGCTGGAGGGTCGCCATGCGGACCAGCATCATCAGCGTCATGGCCCACCACAGGGCCGTCAGGCCGCCGCCCAGGGCCGGGACGAGTAGGGCGGCCGGAGTGAACACGGCGAGCGTCAGCAGCATGGCCCAGGCCAGGTAGGGGCCGTCGCCCGCGCCCATCAGGACGCCGTCGAGGACGAAGACCACGCCGCAGACGGGCTGCGAGACGGCCACGACCAGCAGGGCGGGCAGGATGGCGCTCTCGACGGCCGGATCGGTGGTGAACAGCGGGATCAGCAGGGGGCGGGCCAGGACGACCAGCAGACCGAGCACGATGCCCGATCCGATGCCCCACTGCACCATGCGTCGGCAGACGGCCTTGGCGCCCTCGGTGTCCCCCGCCCCCAGGTAGCGGCCGATGATCGCCTGTCCCGCGATGGCGATGGCGTCCAGCGCGAAGGCGAGCAGGCTCCACAGCGCGAGCAGGATCTGGTGGGCGGCGATGTCGGCGTCGCTGAGCCGGGCGGCGACCGCGGTCGCGATGATCAGGATGGCGCGCAGGGACAGCGTGCGGACGAGCAGCGGTGCCCCGGCCTGTGCACAGGCGCGGATGCCCGCCGCGTCGGGGCGCAGGGACGCACCGTGTCGGCGGGCCCCGCGTACGACCACGACGAGGTAGGCGGCGGCCATGGCGCACTGGGCGATGACCGTGCCCCAGGCGGAGCCGGCGATGCCGAGCCCGGCGCCGTAGACGAGGGCGACGTTCAGGCCCGCGTTGAGGGTGAAGCCGCCGATGGCGACGTAGAGCGGGGTGCGGGTGTCCTGGAGCCCGCGGAGGACGCCGGTGGCGGCGAGGACCATGAGCATGGCCGGGATGCCGAGGGCGGAGATCCGCAGATAGGTCACCGCGTACGGGGCGACGGTGTCGGAGGCTCCGAAGAGGGAGATGAGCCAGGGGGCCGTGGGCAGGACCACGGCGATGACGGCCACGCCGAGCAGGAGGGCGAGCCAGATGCCGTCCATGCCCTGCCGGATGGCAGCCGGGAGATCGCCGGCGCCGACCCGGCGGGCGACGGCCGCGGTGGTGGCGTAGGCGAGGAAGACGAAGACGCTCACCGCGGTGGTGAGCAGGGCGGCGGCGATGCCGAGGCCGGCCAGCTGGGGTGTGCCGAGGTGTCCCACGATGGCGCTGTCGGCCAGTACGAAGAGGGGTTCGGCGACGAGTGCGCCGAAGGCGGGGACGGCGAGTGCGAAGATCTCGCGGTCGTGCTGTCTCGGCGCGCTCTTCGGTGCTGGGGGGGCCTGTGTCATGGGCTCAATCTAATCTTCCACAGGTAATAGATGCAAGGGTCATTGGATCCTTACCTTGGCGTCGTTCGGGGCCTTCGTTCGGCCTCATTCGCGGTGATCTTGAGACAGTGGCCAAGATTTTTCCGCCGGGATCCTGTTCAAGGGAGAATTCGCAGGTCAGGTGGTGTGTGTGGGTGGGGCAGGTGATTTTGTCCACAGCGTCGTCCCCCGGTCCGTGCACAGCTTCCGAGGACTTACCCACAGCATTGGCGCCGTCGTCCACACCTCATCCACACAGCCTGTGGATAACAAGATTGGCTGACGCCGCTCGCGGCCCTACCGTGGTGCGTTGCCCGACTCGCCGACAGCCGATTCGGGTGCCCCAAATGTCAGAGCCGTGACGTAGAAAGAGTGGCACGGCGAGGTCCGCTTTGCGGACGGGAGGAGGCGGCCCGGTGAGCATGCCCGAGCCCATGGACGACCCCTGGGCCGACAGCGGTCCGGGTGACCGTCTGCCCGCCCGTCCGCGCCGTAACAGTGAGGGCCGCGGCCGCGGCGACGAGCAGCACGACCGGGGCCGCGAGGGCGGCTCCTGGGACGGCGGCGGCAGCGGCGGTGGCGGCGGTGGCGGCTTCGAGCGAGTCCCCCCGCAGGACCTCGACGCCGAGCAGTCGGTGCTCGGCGGCATGCTGCTGTCGAAGGACGCCATCGCCGACGTTGTCGAGGTCATCAAGGGCCACGACTTCTACCGGCCCTCCCACGAGACGATCTACCAGGCCATCCTCGACCTGTACGCCAAGGGCGAGCCGGCCGACCCGATCACCGTCGGCGCCGAGCTGACCCGGCGCGGCGAGATCAGCAAGGTCGGCGGGGCCTCGTACCTGCACACGCTGGTGCAGTCCGTGCCGACGGCGGCGAACGCCGAGTACTACGCGGAGATCGTCCACGAGCGGGCTGTGCTGCGCCGGCTGGTCGCCGCCGGTACGAAGATCACGCAGATGGGATACGCGGCCGACGGCGACGTCGACGAGATCGTCAACAGCGCCCAGGCCGAGATCTACGCCGTCACCGAGCAGCGGACCTCCGAGGACTACCTGCCGCTCGGCGACATCATGGAGGGCGCGCTCGACGAGATCGAGGCGATCGGGTCCCGCAGCGGCCAGATGTCGGGCGTCCCGACCGGCTTCACGGACCTCGACTCCCTCACCAACGGTCTGCATCCCGGCCAGATGATCGTCATCGCGGCCCGTCCCGCCATGGGCAAGTCCACCCTCGCGCTGGACTTCGCCCGCGCCTGCTCCATCAAGGCCAACCTGCCCAGCGTGATCTTCTCCCTCGAAATGGGGCGCAACGAGATCGCGATGCGCCTGCTCTCGGCGGAGGCCCGGGTGGCCCTGCACCACATGCGCTCGGGAACGATGACCGACGACGACTGGACCCGGCTGGCCCGCCGGATGCCGGACGTCTCCGCTGCCCCGCTGTACATCGACGACTCCCCCAACCTGTCGATGATGGAGATCCGGGCCAAGTGCCGTCGGCTCAAGCAGCGCAGCGACCTCTCCCTCGTGGTCATCGACTACCTCCAGCTGATGCAGTCGGGTGGTTCGCGCCGTCCCGAGAGCCGCCAGCAGGAGGTCTCGGACATGTCCCGAAACCTCAAGCTGCTGGCGAAGGAGCTCGAGGTCCCCGTGATCGCGCTGTCCCAGCTGAACCGTGGCCCCGAGCAGCGCACCGACAAGAAGCCGATGGTCTCCGACCTGCGTGAATCGGGCTCCATCGAGCAGGACGCCGACATGGTGATCCTGCTGCACCGCGAGGACGCGTACGAGAAGGAGTCCCCGCGCGCGGGCGAGGCCGACCTGATCGTGGCGAAGCACCGCAACGGCCCCACGGCCACTATCACCGTGGCCTTCCAGGGCCACTATTCGCGGTTCGTGGACATGGCCAACACGTAGCATCCGATCATGGATGAGCTCTCTGAGGACCTGGAACTTCTCCCCGCCACCCGGCGCGCGCTGAGGCACCGGCTCGCCGTCGCGCAGAGCGAGGGGCGGGCGCCGTCCGTCGTGGCCGCCGTCGTGCGGGGCGGGGAGGTGGTCTGGGAGGGTTCCCGGACCTGTGTGGAGGGGCACGGGCCGGACGGCGACGTCCAGTACCGGATCGGGTCGATCAGCAAGACCTTCACGGCCGTTCTGGTGCTGCGCCTGCGCGACGAGGGGCTGCTCACGCTCGCGGACCGGCTGGAGCAGCACCTGCCGGGGACCGGGGCAGGCGAGGTGACGATCGCCCAACTGCTGGCGCACACCGGTGGGCTGGCGGCCGAGACGCCCGGCCCGTGGTGGGAGCGCACGCCCGGTGACCTGCGGCCCGAACTGGCCGACGTACTCGGTGCCGAGCCGTTCGTGCACGTGCCCGGACGCCGGCACCACTATTCCAACCCCGGTTACACGCTGCTGGGTTCGCTCGTCGAGGCGGTGCGGGGCAAGCCGTGGGAAGAGGTGCTGCGGGCCGAGGTGCTGGAGCCGCTCGGGCTCAGCCGGACGAGCGGGCGGCCGCGGGCGCCGCACGCGGGCGGCTGGGCGGTGCATCCCTGGGCGGACGTGATGATGCCGGAGCCGCTGGAGGACCTGGGGCTGATGGCGCCGGCCGGTCAGCTGTGGTCCACGACCAGGGACTTGGCGCGGTTCGCGGACTTCCTGCTGCGCGGGGACGAGCGGGTGCTGGGTGCGGAGTCCGTACGCGAGATGCGCACGGCCGCTGCTCCGCCGGAGCCGGGTATCGCCGAGCTCGGCTACGGACTGGGCGTGCAGCTGGTGGCCGACGGCGGGCGGCGGCTGGCGGGCCACAGCGGATCGCTGCCCGGGTTCGTCGCGGGGCTGTTGCTGAGCGAGGCGGACGACGTGGCGGCGGTGGTGCTCGCGAACTGCACCTCGGGCGTGCCGGCGCTGACGGTGGCCGCGGACCTCGTGGGGATCGTCGCGGAGGCCGAGCCGCGGATCCCGGAGCCGTGGCGGCCGTTCCCGGAGGCCGATCAGGTGGCGCTGGAACTGTGCGGCCCCTGGTACTGGGGGACGTCGGCGCAGGCGGTGCGGCTGAAGGCGGACGGGTCGCTGGAGTTGGGGCCGGTGGGCGGGGCCGGCCGTTCGGCGCGGTTCCGGGCCGAGGCGGACGGCAGCTGGACGGGACTGTCCGGCTACTACGCGGGTGAGACGCTGCGGGCGGTGCGCCGCGAGGACGGCTCGGTGAGCCACCTCGATCTGGCGTCCTTCGTGTTCACGCGGGAGCCGTACGACGCCGAGGCCCCGGTGCCCGGCGGGGTGGACCCGCAGGGCTGGCGGGGCATCGGCTGACGGCTCCGCTCAGGCGACGAGTTCGCGCTCCAGCGGAGTGCGGAAGCGCGGGGTGATGCGGGCCTCCCCCACCCATGCGGCGAGCCGGGCGGCCTCGGCGGTGACCGCCTTCTCGGCGGCGGGGCCGGGGCTGCCCAGGAGCCGCCAGACGATCTCGCCGTCGGCGCGCTGGGCCCAGCCGCCGATGACCTCCCCGTTCCACCACACGGTGGGGCCGATGTTGCCGGCGTAGTCGAAGAGGGCGCTCTTGTGGGCGGGATCGAGGTGGAAGCCGCGGTCGGCCCAGCCCATGCCGCTCGGGTCGAGGGCGGGCAGCAGGGCGGCCCAGGGCTCGCCGGCCGGTTCGGGCGCGGTGTCGCCGGGGCCGACGAGCGCGGTGCTGCCGTCGTCGAGGCGGACCTGCTCGGGGCCGACGGCGGCCAGTGCCTTGCGGACGTCGGTGAGGGTCCAGCCGGTCCACCACTTGAGGTCGGCCTCGGTGGCCGGGCCGTAGGCGTACAGCCAGCGCTGGGCGATCTCGGCGCGGGCCTCGGCGGCCGGTACGGCGGGCCACGGCTCGGTGTGGACCCAGCGGTACTGGCTCGAGGTCCAGGATCCGCGCGGGCGGTCGCGGCGGATCCGGCCGTCGGCGGCGAGCAGGCGGATGACCCGGGTGGCGACACCCTGCTCGGCCTCGTACTTCTTGCCGCGGCTGATGGTGATCTTCTGGCGCAGGGCGGGCACGGCCGCGGACAGCTGGCTGCCGGTGCAGGGGCCGCCGGCGTCGAGTGCGTCGAGGGCGGCGGCCTCGGCCCGGGCCAGCCAGTCGGAGTCGAGGCCCTGTCCGTCCTCGTCGAGGTGCTTGAGGAGGGTGCGGCGCTCCTTGACGGCGATTCCGCGGGCGGTGGAGGAGTCCACGTGCGGGGCGAGCTGGGTGGAGACGGCGAAGAGCGTGTTGCGCATGCTGAGCAGCCGCACGAGGCTGACGTCCTCGTACAGCGCCCGCTCGATGGTGTCGGGTCCGCTCTCGGCCAGCCGGGCGCGGGCGGAGAGGAAGAGGGTCGCGGCGTCGGTGGCGTGCAGGGCGACCACGGCGTCGGCCGCCTGGGCGACCGTGGCGGCGCGGGCCGAGGGGGCCAGCCGGTGGCGTCGGCCGAGCCGGTGGCGGCGCTCGGCAGTCGTGACGAGGGGGAGGCTCGGGCTCATCCTCCCGATCGTAGGCCGGGCCGCGGACAGTGCGGCCCGGCCTGCCGGTGTGCCCTGTCAGAGCTGCAGTTTGAATCCGACGTGGGAGGCGGCGAAGCCGAGCCGCTCGTAGAAACGGTGGGCGTCGGTGCGGGTCGCGTCCGAGGTGAGCTGGACGAGGTCGCAGTTCTCCGCGCGGGACTTCTCGACGGCCCATTCGATGAAGCGGGTGCCCAGGCCGCTGCCGCGCTCGTCGGCGTGGACGCGGACGCCTTCGATGATGGAGCGGGTGGATCCCTTGCGGGAGAGGCCGGGGACGATCGTCAGCTGGAGGGTGCCGACGACCCGGTCCGCGCGGACGGCGACGACCAGGTGCTGGTTCGGGTCGTCGGCCAGGCGCTTCAGGGCCGTGCGGTACGGGGTGAGGTCGTCCGGGGATTCGCGGGTGGCGCCGAGCGGGTCGTCGGCGAGCATCGCGACGATGTCGGGCAGATCGGCCTCGACGGCGGGGCGGATGGTGAGCTCGGATGTGTCGGTCATGGGGGTGTCCTCTCTCAGCCCGCGGCCACGGTCAGCGGTGCCCAGCGGCGCGTCCAGTCGCCGGGCAGGCCGGGGAGGCCCCGGGTCATGACGGCGTTGAGGCCGACGGAACCGAGGCCGCGGTCCTTGAGCCAGCCGATCAGCTCCTGGTGGCGTACGTCGACGTCGGTGCGCAGCGGCCGGTCGGTCGAGGCCGCGAGGGCGGTGACGAGTGCCCGGGCGTCGGCGGTGTCGCGGGCGATGAGCGGGCCGATGACGTGGGTCTCCATGTTCGGCCAGATCGCCGCGTAGCCGGTGAGGTCGCCGTGGGCGTCCTCGGCGACGAGTACCCGGTCCGCGAAGGCGGGAAGTCTCGTGATCATGTGGGTCCGGTCGGTGCCGAAGACTTCGGAGTCCAGGCGGAGAATGCGCGGGATGTCCTCGCCGGTGGCCGGGCGGACCGAAGCGGAGCTCCGCGCGGGCTCTGCGGGACCGGGCCGGAAGGTGCCCTTCAGCATCTCGGCGCTGCCCGTGGTGTGGAAGCCGAGTTCTTCGTAGAGGGGCCGGCCGTAGGGGGTGGCGTGCAGGGTGAGGGGGACGCCCTTGAGGGCGTCGTCACAGACGTGCCGCATCAGGCGGCGGCCCAGGCCCTGGCGGGCGTAGCGGTCGGCGACCAGTACCATCCCGATGGCGGCGAGCTCCGGTCCGCTGTGGCCCTGGCCGTACGGGGTGACGATGCATGCGGCCGCGAGCCCCCGGCCGTCCGGGGCGTCCATGCCGTAGCCGTTTCCGGCGGCGAGGAGCAGTCCCCACTTGTGGTCTTCGCGGGGCCAGCCGCGGTCCTCTGACAGGTCGGCGCAGCGGTGGAGATCGTCCACGGTCAGCGCCCGGATCGGCAGATCGGTGATGTGTGGTGGTGTCACCGGCCCAGAGTGGATCACCGGCCGGGAGTCGTCCAGGGGATTTGGAGGCTGAACCAGGGCGATGTTTCACGTGAAACATCGGCCCGAAACAGGTCGATGTTTCACGTGAAACATCACGGGCGGCTAGCCTCGACGGTTATGACCCTCCTGCACCTCTTCGACCTCGACGGGACGCTGATGTACGGCTCGGCGGCGCCGGTCGAGATCTCCCGTCAGCTTGGCGTGGGTGCCGAGATCGCCGAGCTGGAGCGGTCCTTCGGTGCGGGTGAGATCGGTCCGCACGAGTTCTCGGTGGGGGCCCACGCGCTCTGGGCGGACCTGACGCCCGCGCACGTCCGGGCGGCGTTCGAGGGGTCGCCCTGGCTGGCGGGCATCCGGGACGTGTGGCGGGAGATCCGGGAGCGCGGGGACTACTGCGCGGTGATCTCGCTGTCTCCGTCCTTCTTCGTGGAGCTGCTCCTGGAGTGGGGTGCGCATGCGGCGCACGGCTCGGTCTTCCCGGAGGTGCCGTTCACCCGGCCCGTGGAGGCGGCCGGGATTCTGACGCCGGAGGGGAAGGTCACGGTGGCGGACCGGCTGTGCGAGCGGTTCGGGGTGCGGCGGGGCGACTGTGTCGCGTACGGGGATTCGTCGACCGACGTGAAGCTCTTCGAGGCGGTGCCGGTCTCGGTGGCGGTCAACGCCCGGCCGTATCTGGCGGAGCGCGCGACCCATGTGTACGAGGGCAGGGACCTTCGAGAGGCATATCAGCTCGTAGGGGTGGCACGCCCGGGAGTTGAGGCATCTTAAGGGGAAAGTGGGTTCGAAACGCGGATTTTCCGCATTTCCCCGCAGGCCTCTGAGTCGGCTGGCACGCTGTGAAGCCCGGAACCACGGATTCACAGGCCGTGGCGCGTGCATACCCGACCGAGATGCCCGAAGCGAGGCACCGCATGGACGCTCCGCCCACCAGATCGGCCAGACGGGGAACGGCCCGGATACCCGGTGAGGGCGCGGCGCCCGAGGCCTCACCCGACGCCGTGCTGATCCGCCGGACCCTCGCGGAGATCGCGCCCGTGGCCGACCGGGTGACCTCGTACTTCTATGCACTGGTGTTCACCGGGCACCCGGAGGTCCGGGGCATGTTCCCCGCAGCGATGGACGTGCAGCGGGACCGGCTGCTGAAGGCGCTGCTCACCGCCGCCGAGCACATCGACAATCCGGCTGTGCTCGCCCCCTACCTGCGCCGGCTGGGCACGGGCCACCGCAAGTACGGCACCATGGCCGGGCACTACCCTGCGGTGGGCGAGGCCCTGATCGGGGCGCTGGCCCGGTACGCGCAGGAGACGTGGGGGCCGGAGACGGAGGCCGCCTGGGTGCGCGCGTACACCGCGATCTCCCAGATCATGATCGACGCGGCGGCGCAGGACGAGGCGAAGGCGCCGGCGTGGTGGCACGCGGAGGTGGTCTCGCACGATCTGCGCACCCCGGACATCGCGGTGCTGACGGTCCGTCCCGACCAGCCGTACCCCTTCCTCGCCGGCCAGTACACGAGCCTGGAGACCCCGTGGTGGCCGCGGGTGTGGCGGCACTACTCCTTCGCCTCGGCGCCGCGCGCCGACGGGCTGCTGTCCTTCCACGTCAAGGCCGTTCCGGCGGGCTGGGTCTCCAACGCGCTGGTGCGCCATGCCCGCCCGGGGGACGTGCTGCGACTGGGGCCGCCGGCCGGGTCGATGATCGTGGACCACACCACGGACAACGGGATGCTGTGCCTGGGCGGCGGCACCGGCATCGCCCCGATCAAGGCGCTGATCGAGGACGTGGCCGAGCACGGGGAGCGGCGGCCGGTGGAGGTGTTCTACGGGGCGCGCAGCGACCACGACCTCTACGACAAGGACACCCTGCTGGGGTTGCAGCGCACGCATCCGTGGCTGTCGGTGCGCCCGGTGGTCGGCGACGGTCTGGCCGGGCAGCTGCCGCAGGCGGTCGGCGAGCACGGGCCGTGGAGTTCGTACGACGCGTACATCTCGGGGCCGCCCGCGATGATCCGCAACGGGGTGGACGAGCTCAGGCGGATCGGGATCCCCGACGAGCGGATCCGGCACGACGCCGTGGAGGAGCTCGCGGGCGTCGCGGGCTGACACCGGCGGGCGCGTCCCGCCGGTGCCGGGCCCCGGTTCAGCCCAGGTCGGGAGCGTGCATGGCGCGGACCCCCTCGATGTTGCCGTCGAGGTAGTGGCGCAGGGACAGCGGGACGAGGTGGACGGCGGCGATGCCGACGCGGCTGAAGGGCACGCGGACGATCTCGTACTCGCCCTCGGGCTGGTCGACCTCGGGTCCGTGCCGTTGGGTCGGGTCCATCGATTCGAGGTGGCAGACGAAGAAGTGCTGCACCTTCACGCCGGTGACTCCCCCGTCGGCGATGTGCTCGACGGTGTCGACGAAGCAGGGCACCACATCGGTGATCTTCGCGCCGAGTTCCTCGTGGACCTCTCGGTGGAGGGCGTCGACGACGGTGGTGTCCGAGGACTCCACTCCCCCGCCGGGGGTGAGCCAGTAGGGATCGACGCCGGGCTTGGTGCGCTTGATGAGGATCAGGTCGTCACCGTCGAGCAGGATCGCGCGGGCGGTGCGTTTGACCACGGGACGTTCGGTCATGGGAGAAGAGTGGCCCACGACTCCGCTTCTGAAACGCGCCAGGCGTCTCGAACGGGAGCTCACCAGTGCGCGGCGGCGCGCAGCAGCAGTTCGTGGGCCCGTGCGAGATGGGCGAGGGCGAGGCTGCCGGCCCGTACGACGAGGAACCAGGTGCGCAGCGGTGGGACCGCGGGCTCCGACAGGGCGACGATCCGGCCGCTGTCGAGGGCGTCCTGGCACAGGTAGCGGGGGATGACGGCGAGTCCGGCGCCGGCCTGTACGCATTCCAGTACGGCGCGCAGGTCGGGTGCGACCACGGTGGCGGCGGAGGCGGGCGGTACCTCGAAGACGGCGGCCCAGTAGCGGGTGGCGAGGGGCAGGCTCTCGTGGACCTCGACGAGCGGGATGCCGTCGAGCGCGGCGGGGCCTTCCTCGCGCAGCCGGTCCCGGTCGACGAGGGCGGCCCAGTAGGGCGCGGCGACCAGGACGTGCTCCTCGTCGCACAGGGCGGTGGCGGTGAAGAGGCCGCCGCGCGGGCGGGCGGTGGTGGCGACGAGGTCGTGGTGGCCGGCGGCGAGGCCGTCGAGGGCCTCCTCGGCGCCGGGGTGCAGGGTGGCGCGCAGGGTGTGGCCCTGGCCGACCAGAGGCGCGAGGGCGGGCAGGACCCGCAGGCCCAGGAATTCGGGGGGTCCGGCGACGTGGAGGGTGCGTAACGCTCCGGCGGACTCGCGCTCGGTCTCGGTGATCCGCAGGAGGGCGTCGAGGTGCGGGGCGGCCTTGTGGGCGAGTTCGTCGCCCACGGCGGTGGGGGTGACGCCGCGGGCGCGGCGGTGGAAGAGGGGGCGTCCCAGCTGGCGTTCGAGGGTGCGGATCTGGGAGGTGACGGCGGGTTGGGACAGTCCGAGGAGGGCGGCGGCGCGGGTGAAGGACCCGGCCCGGTGGACGGCGACGAAGGTGCGCAGCAGAGTCAGGTCCATGGCGGCACCTCGACCTCTCGGTGGGGGCCTTCAACCATAAATCTGCGGATAGGCCCCTGTCGCTACCGTGATTGGACTCTGACGCAGAGTCAATTAGCCTTGTCGGGTGGTTCTCGACGGTGTTTCTCCCGCGATGGACCCGCGGCGGTCCGAGCCATGAGGGGGGAGGCTCGGACCGCTTTCCACGGTCCTTTCAGCTGCCGCCACCGGCCGATTCGAGGGCCCGCAGGACGTCCGCGACCAGGTCTTCGGTGTCTTCGGCGCCGGCGGAGAAGCGGATGAACCCCTCTGGGACGGCGTCGCCGCCCCACCGTCCGCGCCGTTCGGCGGTGGACCGTACCGAGCCGAAGCTCGTGGCGTCCTCGACCAGGTGTAGAGCGCTCATGAACCGTTCCGCGTGCGCGCGGTCGGGCAGGGTGAAGGAGACGACCGAGCCGAAGCCGCGCATCTGGCGGGCTGCCGTCTTGTGGGAGGGGTCCGTGGCCAGGCCCGGGTAGCGCAGCCCGGTGACCTCGGCGCGGCCGGTCAGGGCCCCGGCGACGGCCAGCGCGTTGGCCCACTGGCGCTCGGCGCGCAGCTGGATGGTGGCGAGGGAACGGTGGGCGAGCCAGGCCTCCATGGGGCCCGGGATCGCGCCGACGATCTTCCGCCAGCGGCGGACGAGGGCGGCGAGTGCGGCGTCCCGGCAGACGACGTACCCGAGCAGCAGGTCGCCGTGGCCGGTGAGCCCCTTGGTGCCGCTGGCGACGGAGAAGTCCGCGCCGAGTTCCAGGGGCCGCTGCCCGAGCGGGGTCGCCAGGGTGTTGTCGACGGCGACCAGGGTTCCGCCGGCGTGTGCGGCGTCCACCAGGCGGCTTACGTCGCAGACGTCGAGGCCCGGGTTGGAGGGGGTCTCGATCCACAGCAGCCGGGCCCCGTCGAGGACGGTGAGTTGGGCCTCGTCGGCGGTCGGAGCGGTGCGCACGTGGATTCCGTACGCCTCCAGCTGCTCGCGCAGCAGCGGCAGTGCCTGGTAGCCGTCGTCGGGCAGGACGACGGTGTCGCCGTGGCGGGCCTGGGAGAGGAGTACGGCGGAGACCGCGGCCATGCCGGAGGCGAAGACCACGGTGTGCACGTCCTGGCCGGGGGCTTCCAGTTCCCCGATCGCCTGCTCCAGCAGGGTCCATGTGGGGTTGGTGTCGCGGCCGTAGGTGTACGGGCCCTCGACGTCGCCGGGCAGGTGGAAGTGGGCGGCGAAGGCCGGTCCGGGCAGGGTCGGTTCGTTCTTGACGGGTGCGGGCAGCCCGGCGCGGACGGCGAGGGTGCCGTCGCCGAGCCGGGCCGCCGCGGTTCCGTCGGTGTGCGGATGGTCGTTCACGCGCTGTGCTCCTTCAGGGCCAGGGCCTCGCGTACGGCGTCCAGGAGTCCGGGGGTTGCCGCCTCGACCAGCTCCAGGCACTCCTCGAACCCGTCGAGCGATCCGTAGTAGGGGTCGGGTACGTCGCCTTCCGCGGCGGTGGCCGCCGGGTCGAAGGACCGCAGAAGGCGGACCTTGGCGGCGTCCTCCGGCGTGGGCGCGAGCATCCGGAGGTCCCGCAGGTGCCCGGCGTCGAGGGCTATGACGAGGTCGAGACCGGCGAACCAGGAGGACCGGAACTGCCGGGCCCGGTGGTCCTGCTCGTACCCGGCGGCCTCCAGGACGGACACGGTGCGCGGGTCGGCCGGGTGGCCCTCGTGCCAGCCGCCGGTCCCGGCGCTGTCCGTCTCGACCAGGGAGTCGAGTCCGGCTTCGGCGACGCGGGCGCGGAAGACGGACTCGGCCATGGGCGAGCGGCAGATGTTGCCCGTGCAGACGAAGCACACGCGGTACATGGGAGGCCCGTTCAGTTCTTGTCGGGCAGGACCATGTTCACGGCCCAGCTGACGATGGAGATGATCAGGCCGCCCAGGACGGCGGTCCAGAAACCGTCGACGTGGAAGCTGAGGTCGAGCTGCTTGGCCAGCCAGGAGGTCAGCATCAGCATCAGGGCGTTCACGACGAGGGTGAACAGGCCCAGGGTGAGGATGAACAGCGGCAGCGAGAGCAGCTTCACCATGGGCTTGACTATGAAGTTGACCAGGCCGAAGACCAGCGCGACCAGGAGCAGCGTCAGCGTCCGGCGGCCCAGGCTGCTGCCGTCGTCGAGGGTGATGCCGGCGAGCAGCCAGATGGCAACGGCCAGGGCGGCCGCGTTGGCGAGCGTCTTGACTACGAAATTCGTCATGTGTCTGATCGTGGCAGAGAAGATCCCGGGGGGACATCCGCAGATCAGCGGATACCCGGGAACGACGGAGCACAAGGGGCACAAGGACGATGAAAGCGTTCCGGCTGGACGAGCTCGAAGCGGAGCGGGCCGCCAACGAAGGCGCCTATCTGCAGTTCCTGCGTGAGCGGAACATGTCGGTCGGGCTGTACGCGCTCGACGCGGGGCAGAGCGACCCACAGCAGCCGCACCGGCAGGACGAGGTGTACTTCGTGGTGAGCGGGAGGGCCTCGATCACGGTCGGGGAGGAGACGACGATGGTCGCGCGCGGCAGTGTCGTCTACGTCCCGGCGGGGGTGCCGCACAAGTTCCACCACATCAGTGAGGACCTGAAGGTGATGGTGGTGTTCTCCCCGCCGGAGGCATGAGGACCCGCCCGGGGCCGAGGCCGGCGGATCAGGGTCGGGGCCCTGATCCGGCGTCCGGCCCCTAGGGGGCGGATCAGGGGACTCCGGGGGCTCGCGGGCCCCCGTCGGCGTCCGCCGACTCCTAGCATCGAGAGCAGGAAGTCACGGACGTGGCCGAAGAAGAGGAAGAGGTCGAGGAGACATGGACGGGATCCGAGAGACGTTCGCGGGGATGCCCTGGTGGGTCAAGTGGGTCGCCATTCCGCTGCTGGTGCTGTTCGTCTTCGGCGGTGTGATCACCAGCATCCTGGGCCTGCTGATCGGGTTCGTCTTCAAGCTGCTCCTCCTCGCCGGCCTCGTCGGCGCCCTGGTCTTCGTCGTGAAGAAGGTCGGCCGGGGCGGTTCGAAGTCCTCGTCCACCGAGTGGTAGAAGTATGCGGACCGGAGGGTTCCGCGATTGCGCCAGGTGAGGGAACGTGACGGCGGAAACCGCTCACACGCCGGGAATCGGCGGATAGAGTGGCAATCTGTGCCGTTCCCTGGGCACCGAAAGCCGGTTCTGCCGCCCTGACCTGCGGTTATGTCAAGTAGCCGCCGAGTACGCCCCCCAGGATCGATGGCATGCGCGGGGGCGGCCCCCGCAGGGCGGGCCTCCCCAAAGGCCCGCTGCCACGCCTGGGGGTGAGCTTTGTCTTCGGTTCACAATGCCGGTGTGCCGACTCTGATCGGTTCGGTGCAGCGGGCGCTGAGGCTGCTCGAAGCAGTGGGATCCCATAGCGAGGGAGCCCCGGCGAAACAGCTGGCACGCGAAGCCGGGCTCCCGCTTCCCACCGCGTACCACCTGCTGCGCACCCTCACGCACGAGGGATACCTCCGCAGGGAGAGCGGGGTGTTCGTGCTGGGCGACGCCGCCGGCCGGCTCGCCGGTGGCGGACTTCAGCAGAAACGTCGCAGCATGATCCTCGACTCGCTCGCGCACTTCCGCGACGCGGTCGGGGCCCCCGTCTACTTCGCGGTCTACCGCGAGGGCGAGATCGAGGTCGTGGGCGTCTCGGACACCCCGGCCAACCCGGCCTGCGAGGAGTGGGCGGACTTCCGGGCGACCGGCCACGCGCACGCCATCGGGCAGTGCCTGCTCGGCCAGCTCGACGACGAGGCCCGCCAGGACTTCTACGACCGCCACCCGGTCGAGGCCATCACCCCTTATACCGTGCGGGATCTGCGCTCCCTGGAGAACCGGATCGGGGCGCTCGGGCGAATGCAGCCAGTGACCGAACGCCAGGAATATGCCCTCGGCACAGTCTGTGCCGCGATCCCCATCACGGCGGGCGATACCGCCGCGACCATGGCGATTTCTCTGCCTCTACACCAAGAAGATCGATTGCTGTATGCGGTTGATCGGCTACGGAGTGAAGTAGGCGCGCTGTTGAGCACCCTCTCGTTCTCTATCAGTATCTGAAAACTCACTCCTTGTGATCTGCTAGCGCTTCCACCACTCTTGTCAAGAGGGCCTTGGGGGATCATTCCTGGCCACTTCCACTACAGCGGGGTAGGCAATGCGCGAGTCGGTACAGGCAGAGGTCATGATGAGCTTCCTCGTTTCCGAGGAGCTCTCGTTCCGGATTCCGGTGGAACTCCGGTACGACGCTCGTGACCCCTACGCAGTCCGCCTGACCTTCCACCTTCCCGGAGACGCGCCCGTGACCTGGGCGTTCGGCCGGGAGCTTCTCCTCGACGGCATCAACAAGCCGTGCGGTGACGGCGATGTGCACATCGCCCCCACCGATCCCGAGGAACTGTCCGACGTCCACATCCGGCTCCAGGTCGGGGCCGACCGAGCTCTGTTCCGCGCCAGCGCGGCCCCGCTCGTCGCGTTCCTCGACCGCACCGACCGGATCGTTCCGCTCGGCCAGGAGCGGAACCTGGGTGATTTCGAGGAGAACCTTGACGAGGCGCTCGACAAGATCCTCGCCGAGTCGAAGCAGAACGAGCAGAACGCGGGCTGACGCACCACGACCGCACACCGGCACCACCGGCAGCATCGGTTCCACCAGCAGCACCAGCCGTACAGGCAACACCGGCGTCCGCTGACCAACGGACGGCCCCGACCATGAGGACAGGCTCAGCGTGCCGACGCGCTGAGCGCCACGTCCCGCCGATCTTCACCGGCCGGCACCACGCGCGACCTGACCAGCCGCGACCGCCGGCCCTTCGTTCCCGTCGTCCGGGAACCATCCTTCAGCGCTTGCGCCGCCGGCCCCGGCCGCCGCGGACCGGCCCCGAGGCCGGCGAGGCGACCGGGGATCCCGGTCGGTCGGCCGAAACGACCAGCGCGGCCAGCGCCGTGGTCACCGGGACCGAGGCCACGAGCCCGATCGAGCCCACGAGGGTCCGTACGATCTCCACCGCGACCAGCTCGCTAGTGGCCACGGACCCCATGCTGCTGTTCGCGATCGAGAACAGCAGCAGCAACGGCAGCGCGGCGCCGGCGTAGGCCAGCACGAGCGTGTTGACCACCGACGCGATGTGGTCGCGGCCGATCCGGATGGCTGCCCGGTATAGCCCGCGCGAGCCCATCGACGGGTCGGCCTGGTGGAGTTCCCAGACCGCGGAGGTCTGAGTGACCGTCACGTCGTCGAGCACGCCCAGGGAGCCGATGATCACGCCCGCGAGCAGCAAACCGCTCATGTCGATGTCCGGATAGAGCCCGTGGATCAGGCCGGTGTTGTCATCGGTGTTGCCAGTGAGGAACGCCCAGTCGATGAATACCGAGCCCAGCAGCCCGATCAGCAGCAATGAGGCGAGCGTGCCGATGACGGCGACCGAGGTCCGGGCCGTCAGTCCGTGGCACATGTACAGGGCGATCAGCATGATGGCGCTCGCCCCGATGATCGCGACGAGCAGCGGGTTCGAACCCTGCAGGATGGCCGGGAGGATGAAGAGGGTCAGCACGCCGAAGCTGATGACCAGCGCGATCAGCGCGAACAGCCCGCGCATCCGCCCGACGACCACGACCGCCACGGCGAAGATGAGGGCCAGCACTGCCATCGGGAACTTGCGGTTGACGTCGATCACCGAGTACTGGAGGTCGCGCGGGGCGTCCGGCGCATAGGCCACCACCACCCCCTGGCCCTTCTCCAACTGCCGTGGCGCGCCCGGTTGGACTACCTCCACGAAGGTCCGCCCCTTGTCCGAGCCGGTGCCGACCTCGATGGTGGCCTTCTTGCACTCCCCCGTCTGCGCGGCTTGTGCCTCGCGCCCCTCGGGGGTGGACGTGTCGCCCGTCGGCGGCACCTGAGAGGCGTTCACGGATTTGCAGTCGACACGTTCCAGGGAGACGACCGTGGCCTGCTGGGTCTGCTGGTCGAAACCGACCCCCGTGCGCTCGTGGGCCGGGGCACCGCCCGGCCAGAGCACCGCCATCCCGATGAAGACGGCGGCGGCGAAGGGGATCAGTACGGCCGCGATGACCTTGCGCAGGTGCTTCGAGACGGGGGCCGCCGGACCATGGCCATGGCTGTGCCCGCTGTGGCCATGGCCGTGACCGTGGCTGTTCCCGTGTGAGTGACCGGATGCTTGCCCGGCACCTGAGTGCTCGTGGCCGGTGTGGCCATGGGGCTCTGTGGGCTCGATGGGAGGCTGCGGCGAGGAGGTCACCGGCAGATCATCGCAAGAGATGAGGGGGGCCCACTGTTCAGCACGCCATGGAGGGCGCTAGCGTGGGGGCTACTTTGCACAACGCGGGAGCTCGGAGCACCGGGCTGAGAGGGCGCTGATCACCGTACGCGCATCACAGATGCGTACGGGAAGAGGCTGCGTCGACCGCCGAACCTGTTACCGGGTAATGCCGGCGTAGGGAGATCAGGTCTCATGACCATTCAGGACGACGCACGCACACCTGCCGTCAGCCAGGACAACGACGGCCAGACCGAGCGCCAGCCCGGCTGGCACAAGGGATACCTGGCGGGCTCCCGCCCCGACATTCGGGTGCCGGTCCGGCAGGTCCACCTCACCAACGGCAAGGACGTGACGCTCTACGACACGTCCGGTCCGTACACCGACCCGCAGATCGAGACCGACGTGCGCCGGGGCCTGCCCCCGCTGCGCGAGAACTGGATCATCGGCCGCGGCGACACCGAGGAGTACGCGGGCCGCCCCGTGCGCCCCGAGGACGACGGCATCAAGCACACCTCGCCGCGCGGTGGCCTCAAGAACCTCGACGCGGTCTTCCCGGGCCGCCCCCGCCAGCCCCGCCGGGGCCGTGGCGGCGCCGCCGTCACGCAGCTCGCGTACGCCCGCCGGGGCGAGATCACCCCGGAGATGGAGTACGTCGCGCTCCGCGAGAACGTCTCCCCCGAGGTCGTTCGCGAGGAGATCGCCGCAGGTCGCGCGGTGCTTCCGGCCAACGTGAACCACCCCGAGATCGAGCCGATGATCATCGGCAAGCGGTTCCTGGTGAAGGTCAACGCCAACATCGGCAACTCGGCCGTCACCTCCTCCATCGAGGAGGAGGTCGACAAGATGACCTGGGCGACCAAGTGGGGCGCCGACACGGTCATGGACCTCTCCACCGGCCGCAACATCCACACCACCCGCGAGTGGGTCCTGCGCAACTCCCCCGTGCCGATCGGCACCGTGCCGCTCTACCAGGCCCTCGAAAAGGTCGACGGCCGTGCCGAGGACCTGACCTGGGAGATCTACAAGGACACGGTCATCGAGCAGGCCGAGCAGGGCGTCGACTACATGACGGTCCACGCCGGCGTGCTGCTGCCGTACGTGCCGCTGACCGCCCGCCGCAAGACCGGCATCGTCTCGCGCGGCGGCTCGATCATGGCCGCGTGGTGCCTGGCGCACCACAAGGAGAACTTCCTCTACACGAACTTCGAGGAGCTCTGCGAGATCCTCGCGACGTACGACGTCACGTACTCGCTGGGCGACGGCCTGCGCCCCGGCTCCATCGCGGACGCCAACGACGCGGCGCAGTTCGCGGAGCTGAAGACGCTGGGCGAGCTGAACACGATCGCCAAGCGCCACAACGTCCAGACCATGATCGAGGGCCCGGGCCACGTCCCGATGCACAAGATCAAGGAGAACATCGACCTCCAGCAGGAGATCTGCGAGGAGGCGCCGTTCTACACGCTCGGCCCGCTGACCACGGACGTCGCGCCCGCGTACGACCACATCACCTCGGGCATCGGCGCCGCGATGATCGCCTGGTGGGGCACCGCGATGCTCTGCTACGTGACGCCCAAGGAGCACCTGGGCCTGCCCAACCGGGACGACGTGAAGACCGGCGTCATCACGTACAAGATCGCGGCGCACGCCGCCGACCTGGCCAAGGGCCACCCGGGCGCCCAGGAGTGGGACGACGCCCTGTCGGACGCGCGGTTCGAGTTCCGCTGGGAGGACCAGTTCAACCTGGCCCTCGACCCGGACACGGCCCGCGAGTTCCACGACGAGACCCTTCCCGCCGAGCCGGCCAAGACCGCGCACTTCTGCTCCATGTGCGGTCCGAAGTTCTGCTCGATGAAGATCTCGCAGGACATCCGGCGCGAGCACGGCGGCGACCTGAAGGCCGAGGAGATCCAGGCGGGCATGGCGGAGAAGTCCGCCGAGTTCGCGGCCTCGGGCAACCGCGTCTACCTGCCGCTGGCCGACTGACCCGGCGCACCGGAAAACGGGACGGACCCGCGACCCTTGGGGGGAGTCGCGGGCCCGTCCGCCGTCCAGGCGCGGGGGTTGGCGGTCAGGCGGGGACGAGGTTCGGGTCCAGCTTGCGCCGCGCGAAGTCCAGGTTGGCGCTGACTCGGTCGAGCTGGTCGGCCGGCAGCGCGTCGGACCGGAGGAGGCGCTCGCAGCAGTCCGCCGTCTCCCGGTACTCGCCGACCCAGTAGGCGGCCACCGCGAGTTCGTCGAGCGCGCGCCATTCGTACCAGTCGAACTCGACGAACAGGATGTCGTCCGGGCGGGGGATCGCCGCGGCCTGCCGGGCGAACAGGTACGCCAGCGGGAAGCGGTTCTGCTGGCGGCAGAGGCGGGCGAGGCTGCCGAGCGACTCGGCGCGCGAGGGGCGGCTCTCGTGGGCGCGGAGGAACCGGTCCGTCACCTCGGCCGGCGGCCGGTCCAGGCTCGCCGCGATCCGTGCCGCGTAGAGCTGGGAGCAGTAGGCCTCCTCGGCGAAGCCGCCCATGGCCGCCCGGCGGTCGTAGGCGGCGAGGGACTTCTCCGGTTCTCCCGCGTCGCGCCAGCTCTGGGCCAGGTAAAACACGTAGCGGGTATTTTCCGGCTCCTTGATGAGGCCCTGTTCCAGGACTTCGGCGTCGCGCAGGTATTTCTGCCGTTCGCCTCCGTCTCTGAGGCGCGCCCCGCCGCCGACGATGAGCATGTTGATGCCTTCGAGAACCGCGCTGCTGTACTGGGCCGATTCGCATTCCAGGTACTCGTGGAGCACGCCGACGTATCGCCACGGCAATCGCGTCGATACCAGAACGGGACGCCAGTGAATGACGGGCGCGTGATGAATTGCGATCCGGTACACATCGTGCGTCAGCTCCGGCATGCTGAATCCTGGCTGTACTTCCATCACATCATCGGCGTCGATGAAAAGCAGGTAGTCCGCCGTCGGGCGGGCCAGGTCGATGGCCTCGCTGCGGCTGCCGTCGAAGCCCTTCCACGGGCGTTCGTGCAGTTCACCGGGTAGATCGCTGAAGCACTCGCGGATGATGTCCTGGGTGCCGTCGGTCGAGCCGGTGTCCACGATCACCCAGGTGTCGATCAGGGGCCGCACCGATTCCAGGCATTTCCGGATCACCGGGGCCTCGTTTTTTACGATCATATTCAAGCAGATTTTTGCTTTCAAGGGTCCCATCCACTGTGGTGATGACAGTGCCCGCACGTCGCACGTCGACGGTAGGGATCCGCGCAATTCCATGCAAGGAAGCGTGACCGCAATACGAGAAAGGCGCCATTTGGCGGCGCATCACTGGTCCGATCCGTTGATGTCATTGCGAGGCGTCACGCCGCTCGGGACCGGGATCCTCACGATGACCGAGGTGGCCCGCAAGGCGCCATCGCATCGTTCGATCCGGTTTCCAGAAGGAGCGGCGTATATGAATCCCGAGAACAAGACCAGGACCACCCTCGGCCCCCTCCCCCGGCGGAGCGGCTGGGTGACGGGCGGAACCCTCGCCTCGCTTGCCCTGGTCTTGATGGGGGTCGCCACCCCCGCGCTGGCGGTGGGTCAGACCATCCAGGCTGCCCAGACGGTCCAGGCGGCGAACCCTCCGGGTGATGAGCACTGCGAGGACCACGGCAAGCCGGACCACGACGAGCCGTGGGGAGCGGACGTCTGGTTCGACGAGCCGCACGGTGACGACGAGTGCGACAAGGACAAGCCGGGCGCCACCGGAGCGACCGGTGCCACCGGAGCCACGGGTGCGACGGGTGCCACGGGCGCGACCGGTGCCACGGGCGCGACGGGTACGGGTCAGGGCGCGACCGGCGCGACCGGCCCGACCGGTCCGACGGGCCCGACCGGCGCCACCGGCGTCGGCCAGCAGGGTGCCACCGGTGCGACGGGCGCGACGGGTGGCACGGGCGCGACCGGCGCTACGGGTCCGACGGGTTCGGGTCAGGGCGCGACCGGCGCGACCGGTGCGACCGGCCCGACGGGCCCCACGGGCCCGACGGGTGCCACCGGCGTCGGCCAGCAGGGTGCCACCGGTGCGACGGGTGCCACCGGTGCGACGGGTGGTACCGGTGCGACCGGTGCCACGGGAACCGCCATCTGCAGTGACGTCGACGCCTACAAGCCCAGCGGCAGCGAGGAGGTCAAGGCCGTCCTCACCCCGGACGCCCAGGGCAACCCGATCGCGTACGCCGGTATCCGCGACCTGCAGAGCGCGGTCACCCCCTTCATCTGGTACGACCTCACGGACAACAACGGCCCCGACCCGAGCGACCAGCCGACCTACCCCGATGGCGCCTGCGCCATCTCCATCGCCTCCCAGACGAGTAGCGACTCGGGCGTCTCGGTTCAGGTGCTCACCGAAGACGGAGAGGTATGGGAGACGACCTGCGAGATCACCAACGTGGGCAACCCGCCGCCGCCGTTCGGGTCCCGGCGACTCGAGTGCACCGAGATCTGGGAGGAACTGACCCAGCCGACGCCGGGTTCCGACGGCCCGCCTCCGACTCAGCTCAACAACAGGTTCAAGGACAAGGCCGGCATCCTCAAGGACCGCAAGATGCTGAACAAGAAGTAGTCCAGCAGTAACCCCACACGGCCCGGAGCGCCGTCGGACGATCACGTCCGGCTCGCGCTCCGGGCCTCCGGCGTTCCGAGCCGCCATTGGGTGCCTATCGCTAGTCCGATAAGTGGACTTTCGTGCGAGGTGTCGCGCCGCTCGAGACCCGGATCCTCACGATGGCCGAGGTGGTCCACAGGCCCACAGCGCAGATCGTTCGATCCGGATTCGAGAAGGAGCGGCGTACATGAGCCCCGAGAACAAGACCAGGTCAACCCTCGGCCCCCTGCCCAGGAGGAGCAGCTGGCTGGCCGGCGGAACCCTCGCCTCGTTTGCCCTGGTCATGATGGGAGTCGCCAGCCCCGCGCTCGCCGCGGGGCAGACCATCCAGGCGGCGGAGGCGGTCAAGGCGTCCAGGGCCTCGGGTGGGGACCACTGCAAGGACCACAGGCCGAACTACAAGCCGAAGGCGGCCCACACCGAAGCCGCCGGCCCCGTCGGCGGCGACAAGTGCGACAAGGGCAAGCCGGGTCCGACGGGCGCGACCGGTGCCACGGGCGCGACGGGTGCCACCGGTGCGACGGGCGCGACCGGTCCCACGGGTCCGACCGGTCCCACGGGCGCCACGGGTGGCACGGGTGGTACGGGCGCCACGGGTGCCACCGGCGCGACCGGCGCGACCGGTCCCACGGGGCCGACCGGCCCCACGGGTGCGACCGGTCCGGCGAGGTGCGTGGACGTCGACGCCGTCGCGGACAACAACGCCTGGGAGGTGAAGGCCGCTCTGACGGCGGACCGCATCGCCTTCGTCGGAATCCGAGACGTCCAGGGCTCGTTCGCCGGCAACAACGCGACCGAGTTCAGCTGGCACAACCTCACCATCAACCCGCCGCACACGAACTACCCGAGGGACGCCTGCGCGATCTCCATCGCCCACCAGGCAAACAACATCTCGATCCAGGTGCTGACCGAGTCCAATCAGCTCTGGGAGACCCTCTGCTTCGTCGTCCCCGAGGGCAATCCGGCGACGCCGCGAAACTTCGAGCTCGACTGCACGGACACCCCGATGGTGCCGCAGGACAACGGGGCGGGTCCCTGGGTTCAGAGGATTCCCGGCCCGAGCGGTGTCATCCCGCTGAGCCGCTCCGCGGTCAACCACGCTCCGAAAGACATGAAGTAGCGGTCATGCGGTAGTGGCGGCGCGGCCATCGGCCCGCGCCGCCGGCGGCCCGGAGTGCCGGTCGGACAGGTCAGTCCGGCTCGTGCTCCGGGCCGCCGAAGTCCGGGCTCGTGAAGTCCGGTGACGTGTAACCCGGCCGGGGGCCCTCGGAGGGGGTCCCCGGACTGGTGAAATCAGGGGCCGTGTAGCCCAGTTCGGGCATCCGGCCGCCACGCCTGCGGGGTCCGGGAAGGCCCGGGCCCGCGCTCGGATCGGCCAGGGCGTCCCGCAGGAACGGCATGATCCCCCGTTCCAGCAGGGCGTTGCGCCAGGCTTCCCGGGCCCGCGCGACCTCGTCGGGTATCGCCTCGGCCTCGTCCGCACCCACCTCGGTCGCGCTGTTGCGGACGGCCGTCACCAGCAGTCCGATCACGGCGAAGAGCAGGGCGGCGGCGGTGAGCGCGCCGAAGAGCCAGCCCGCCGTCAGCATCGTCTCGGCGAACGCCGGTTCGGGCTCGACCATCTTCAGGCTGTAGCCGACGAGCAGGAAGATCAGCATGGCGGTGCCCGCCAGGACCGGTGCGAGGACCGCGACCACGGCACTGACGCCCGCGCCGCCGCCGTTGTCCTGCTCGCCGCTCTCCTCGCCCGTCGTTCCCGGGGTGGAGAGCAGCTCGTCGCGCTGTTCCTCGCGGATCTTCACGTAGTGGTCGTACTCGGCGGCCGCCGCGGCCGTGAGCAGCGCGCGGGCCCCGAGGGCCATGGTGCGCAGCTGTTCGGCGTTCAGCCGTTCGCCGAGGGTGGCGAGCTCGGGCCGTTCGTGCGCGGTGCGCAGCGCCTCGTCGAGGAGCCGATCGAACTCCGGTCGGTCTTCGGTCAGCAGGTGCGGAGCGCTGGTCATGTGCATCCCCCGATGCTCCGTGGAAGCCGGTATGCCCGCGTAGACCCGGGCGCCGGCACAAACGGAGGAGAGCCTGCTACGGATAGAGCGATGGTAGAGCGCCCACGCCGCAGGGTGACAGGGGCTTTCCGGAAATACCCAGCCCGGGGAACCCTCAGTCGTCCAGGGGAAGTTGTACGACGAGCAGCTTGCCGGCCATCGTGACCCCGCCGTCCATCGCGATGGCGAGGCCGTCCGCGTACACGTGCGGGCCGTCGACGGCCTCCGGGCCGCGGGCCTCGTCGCCGTCCTCGGTGCCCACTTCGCCGAGCAGGTAGGGGATGGGGCTGTGGCCGTGGACGACGCGGCTGCCGCCGTAGGTGCCGAGCAGTTCGCGGACCGCCTGGGGGCCGGTCTCCTCGTCGCGGAAGGCGAACCGCTTGGTGAACTTGCGGAAGAGGTCCCAGGTGATGTCGGCGTCGCCGCGGTTGAGCAGCTCGTGGATGGTGTCGTTGACGTCCTCGATGTTGTCGCCGTAGTCGAGGTAGGCCGTGGTGTCGGAGTGCAGCAGGAGGTGGTCTTCCACCAGGACGGCCGCGTCGAGGCGGGACATCCACTGCAGGTGCACGTCCTGGAGGCGTTCCATGTCGGTGCGCTGGCCGCCGTTGAGGAGCCAGGCGGCCTGGAAGGTCGCGGTGCCGGCGCCGGAGGAGACGGGGGTGTCGCCGAACCGCTTGGCGCCGATGAGCAGCAGCTCGTGGTTGCCCATGAGGGCCTTGCAGTAGCCGCCGGCGGCGGCGGCCTCGGCGGACAGCCGCATGACGAGGTCGATGACGCCGATGCCGTCGGGGCCGCGGTCGGTGAAGTCGCCGAGGAACCAGAGCCGGGCGTTTCCGGCGGACCAGCGCAGGTCCGCGTCGATCAGGCCCTGGACCTGGAGTTCGGCGACGAGTTCTTCGATGTAGCCGTGGACGTCGCCGACGACGTAGAGCGGGCCGGGGCCGGCGGCCTGGTCGTCCTGGGGGACGTAGTGGACCTGGACGGTGTCGCCGGGGCCGCCGAGTGCGCCGCGGCCGATGACCGGCAGGTCGCGGAAGGTGGGGGTGTAGCCGTCGGGGTCGTCGTCGGCGGTGTCGTGCGAGGTGTTCTCGGGCGACGCGTCGTACGCGGGCTCGTACGGGGGCTCGTACGGGGCTTCGTGCCCGGCGAGGGGGTACACGCCCTCGGGCTCGGCGACGGGCCGCGGGGCGGGCGGTGCGGAGGGGGGCGCGGCCGGGGCGCCGGCGTCCGCGTAGTACGCGGGGTACGCGCCGTACCCGGGGGCCTCGCCGGGAATCCGGGCGGGCACGGCGTACGGGGCGGGTTCGGTGGCCGGTTCGCCGACCGGCACCCGGAAGTCCCGCAGCGTCTCCGTCCGCATCGCGGGTCCCTGACCGGCCCCCTGAGTCATCGACCCCTCCACCACCGTCGCGCTGCCGTACACCTGCGGACCCTCCTGACCTCCGGGGAGGAGGGTCCGTGATGTCGTGCGCCCATCATAGGAATGCAGCTCGCGCTCTGTGACGCACCAGGGGTGGTGAATCCTGTGCGGAACCAGTCGTTCCTGCCGCTTTCTCCCGAAATGGGCGTTGTTGAACTGCTCGGAGGTCAGTCCTGTGCCGGGGAACGGGGCGGGCTGACGGTCGTACGGGGCTGCCTGCGCTGTGACGAGGTACGGATGATGAGCTCGGTCGGAACGACCTGTTCCACGGGTCGTCCCGTGTCCACTCCCTCGATGGCGTCGATGAGGAGCTGCACCACCGCGGTGCCGATGCGGCGGGGTTTGAGGGAGAGCGTGGTGATCGGCGGTTCGGTGTTGGCGTAGACGGTGGACTCGCTGCAGCACACGAGCAGCAGGTCCTCGGGGACGCGCAGGCCGTAGCGCCGGGCGGCGGCCAGCAGGTCGGTGCCGTTGGGGTCGAAGAGGCCGTAGACGGCGTCGGGCCGGTCGGGGCGGGCGAGGAGCCGGTCGGCGGCGACGGCGCCCGCGCAGGGGTCGTGGGCGGGGTAGGACTCGTAGACCGGGTCCTGGCCGACGCGCTCGCACCACCTGAGGTAGGCGGTGGTGGAGAGCCGGGTGTAGGTGTCGGTGGTGGTGCCGGTCAGCAGCCCGATGCGGCGGGCGCCGGCGGCGGCGAGGTGGTCGAGCAGGCCCAGTACGGCGGCCTCGTGGTCGTTGTCGACCCAGGCGGTGACGGGGAGGGAGCCCGCGGGGCGCCCGTCGGAGACCACCGGAAGTCCCTGGCGGACCAGTTCGGTGACGACGGGATCGTGGTCGGAGGGGTCGATGACGACGGTGCCGTCGAGGGCGACGTTGGACCACACGTCGTGCCGGGAGGTGGCGGGGAGGATGACGAGGGCGTAGCCGCGGGCGAGTGCGGCGGAGGTGGCGGCCCTGGCCATCTCCGCGAAGTAGGCGAATTCGGTGAAGGTGAAAGGTTCATCCCCGTACGTCGTCACGGTCAGGCCGATGAGGCCCGACTTGCCGGTACGGAGGGTGCGGGCGGCGGCCGACGGGCGGTAGCCGAGTCGGTCGGCCACTTCGCGAACGTGGCGGCGGGTGGCGTCCGGGAGACGTCCCTTGCCATTGAGCGCGTCGGAGACGGTCGTGATGGAGACGCCCGCCGCGGCGGCCACGTCCCTGATGCCTGCCCGGCCCTGTCGGCCGGCGGCCCGCCGGGTGGTCTCGGTCCGGCTCACCTGATGCTTCCCTGCTGCTGTCATGGCGAGCCGATAGTAGGGCTCCGGGGCCTGCCCGGCCCGGGTGCATATGCACCCGTTGACAGGCACGATTCTGCATGTTTCGCCACCCCCAATGACCTTGGAAACGAAGGTATTTGATCCCGTACGCCGATGGTGCCGCTTGTCGGCGGCGCCGGGCATGCCAAGCCGGTGAGGTCTCGGACCGATCTCAACTCACCTGCACGAGGGATGCGCGCCACGGCGCAGGCCACCGGCGCGCGCATATATGCGCGCGCTCCCCCGCATTCCAGGCGCCCCCATTCTCGGGAGGGCGGAATCCTCATAAGGTGAGCAGTATTGAGTCGACGGCGACGTCGTACGGGATGGTCGAGGAGGACCTGCGGTGAGCGAGAAGAGCCCGAAGCTGCGCGCCGAGCTGGACGGCATTCCGACATACAAGCCCGGCAAGCCGGCTGCCGCGGGCGGTGCCGTCGCGTACAAGCTGTCCTCGAACGAGAACCCGTATCCGCCGCTGCACGGGGTGCTGGAGAGCGCGGTCGCGGCCGCCGGCAGCTTCAACCGCTACCCCGACATGGCGTGCACCGGCCTGGTGAACGAGATCGCCGAGCGGTTCGGAGTGCCGGTCGAGCACGTGGCCACCGGCACCGGCTCCGTCGGCGTGGCCCAGTCCCTGATCCAGTCGACGGCCGGCCCGGGCGACGAGGTCATCTACGCCTGGCGCTCCTTCGAGGCGTACCCGATCATCACCCAGATCTCCGGCGCCACCTCGGTCCAGGTGCCGCTGACCGAGGGCGACGTGCACGACCTCGACGCGATGGCCGAGGCGATCACCGACCGGACCCGGCTGATCTTCGTGTGCAACCCGAACAACCCCACCGGCACGGCGGTGCGCCGGGCCGAGCTGGAGCGGTTCCTGGACCGGGTGCCGTCGGACGTCCTGGTGGTGCTGGACGAGGCCTACCGGGAGTTCGTACGCGACACGGACGTGCCGGACGGCGTCGAGCTGTACCGCAGCCGCCCGAACGTGGCCGTGCTGCGCACCTTCTCCAAGGCGTACGGGCTCGCCGGCCTGCGCGTCGGCTTCGCGATCGCGCACGAGCCGGTGGCCGCGGCGCTGCGCAAGACGGCGGTGCCCTTCGGCGTCAGCCAGCTCGCGCAGGACGCGGCGGTGGCCTCGCTGCGCGCCGAGGACGAGCTGATGGGGCGCGTCGGGGCGCTGGTGGGCGAGCGCGCCCGGGTCCACGAGACGCTGCTGGCTCAGGGCTGGACGGTGCCGGACACCCAGGCGAACTTCGTGTGGATGCGGCTGGGGGAGCGGACCGTCGACTTCGCCGCGGCCTGCGAGAAGGCCGGTGTGGTGGTCCGGCCCTTCGCGGGCGAGGGCCTGCGGGTCACGATCGGCGAGCCCGAGGCGAACGACATCTTCCTGCACACGGCAGGGGCGTTCTTCAAGGAGCTGTAGCGGGAGCTGGAGGCCGTCAGGCCAGTTCCACGCGGATGGGGTCGCCGTCGCGGACGGTGGCCAGCAGGCGGGGGTCGCCGTCGAACGAGCCGAGCACGTTGCACGGGCTCGCCAGGCGGCTCTCGCCTCCGCGCGAGATGGGCGTGGGGCCGTAGGGCAGCGCGAGCGCGTCGCCCTCGGTCCAGAACGCGACCGTGCCGGGCTCGACGACCTGCTGGGCGTCGTCTTCCAGGGCCACGGAAACGCCGGTGTCGAAGTAGACCTCCTCGCCCCAGGTGTTGGCGGAGGCGGAGATCGGAAGGGCCGCGGCCAGCGCCTTGCTGGTCGGGGTCTCGTCGAGGGTCGCGGTGAGCAGGCCCGCAGGCCAGGAGATTCGAATCTTCATGAGTCGTATTCAACAATTTGTTGAATGGATTGGCTAGGGGACCCCCGCTGTGCGGTGCCGAAAACCGGTGCGACATAATGCTTGTGAATGTGAACGCGTTCACAAGCGTGTCCTGCTTCCTCCCGGTATGGAGGGAACCCGCCAGGCAGACTGCGGCTGTGACCACGGCGACGACAAGGAGAAGACGACGTGGACCTAGCTTTGGCGCCAGAGACATTGGCGCGTTGGCAGTTCGGCATTACCACCGTCTACCACTTCCTCTTCGTGCCACTGACGATCTCGCTCGCCGCCCTCACGGCCGGCCTGCAGACCGCGTGGGTGCGTACGGAGAAGGAGAAGTACCTCAGGGCCACCAAGTTCTGGGGAAAGCTTTTCTTGATCAATATCGCGATGGGTGTCGTCACCGGCATCGTCCAGGAGTTCCAGTTCGGCATGAACTGGTCCGACTACTCGCGATTCGTGGGTGACATCTTCGGAGCGCCGCTGGCCTTCGAGGCGCTGATCGCCTTCTTCTTCGAGTCGACCTTCATCGGCCTGTGGATCTTCGGCTGGGACAAGCTGCCCAAGAAGATCCACCTGGCCTGCATCTGGATGGTGTCCATCGGCACCGTCCTGTCCGCCTATTTCATCCTGGCGGCGAACTCCTGGATGCAGCACCCCGTCGGGTACCGCATCAACGAGGAGCGGGGCCGGGCCGAGCTCACCGACTTCTGGCTCGTGCTCACCCAGAACACCGCCCTCACCCAGTTCTTCCACACCATCACGGCGGCCTTCCTGGTCGGCGGCGCGTTCATGGTCGGCATCGCGGCCTTCCACCTGATGCGCAAGAAGCACGTCCCGGTGATGCGCACCTCGCTGCGGCTCGGCCTGGTCGTCATGATCATCGCGGGGCTGGGCACCGCCATCAGCGGCGACCTGCTCGGCAAGGTCATGTTCAAGCAGCAGCCGATGAAGATGGCCGCCGCGGAGGCGCTCTGGGACGGCGAGGCGCCGGCGCCCTTCTCGATCTTCGCGTACGGCGATGTCGACCAGGGCCACAACAAGGTGGCAATAGAGATCCCCGGCCTGCTGTCCTTCCTGGCGAACGACGACTTCACGTCCTTCGTCCCGGGAATCAACGACGTCAACAAGGCCGAGCAGGAGAAGTTCGGGCCCGGCGACTACCGGCCCAACATCCCGGTCGCCTACTGGGGCTTCCGCTGGATGATCGGCTTCGGCATGGCCTCGCTGGGCGTGGGCGTCCTGGGGCTCTGGCTGACCCGCAAGAAGTTCATGCTGCCACCGGGGCTGCGCACCTCGGAGGACGAGGTCCCGAACCTGGTCCTGTTCAAGAAGGCGCTGAGCCCCAAGTGGGGACGGCTGTACTGGGTCGTCGCGCTCTGGACGATGCTGTTCCCGCTCATCGCCAACTCCTGGGGCTGGATCTTCACCGAGATGGGCCGCCAGCCCTGGGTGGTCTACGGGGTCCTGCGCACCCGGGACGCGGTCTCGCCGGGCGTCTCGCAGGGCGAGGTCCTCACCTCCATGATCGGCTTCACGCTGCTGTACGCCGTGCTCGCGGTCATCGAGGTCAAGCTCCTCGTCAAGTACGTCAAGATCGGTCCGCCCGAGCTCACCGAGGCCGACCTGAACCCGCCCACCAAGATCGGCGGGGACGACAAGCACGCCGACCGGCCGATGGCCTTCTCGTACTGAGGCTGGGGAGACCACACCATGCAACTCCACGACGTCTGGTTCGTACTCATCGCGGTCCTGTGGATCGGCTACTTCTTCCTGGAGGGCTTCGACTTCGGAGTCGGCGTACTGACCAAGCTGCTCGCCCGCGACCGCACCGAGAAGCGGGTCCTGATCAACACGATCGGGCCGGTCTGGGACGGCAACGAGGTCTGGCTGCTCACGGCGGGCGGCGCGACCTTCGCCGCCTTCCCCGACTGGTACGCCACCCTCTTCTCCGGCTTCTACCTGCCGCTGCTGCTCATCCTGGGCTGCCTCATCGTGCGCGGTGTCGCCTTCGAGTACCGGCACAAGCGGGACGAGGAGCGCTGGCAGACCAACTGGGAACACGCGATCTTCTGGACCTCGCTGATCCCCGCGTTCCTGTGGGGCGTGGCCTTCGCCAACATCGTGCGCGGAGTCAAGATCGACCAGCACAAGGAGTACGTCGGCACCTTCTTCGACCTGCTCAACCCCTACGCGCTCCTCGGCGGCCTGGTCACCCTCACCCTGTTCACCTTCCACGGCGCGGTCTTCACCGCGCTCAAGACGGTCGGTGACATCCGGGAGCGCTCGCGCAAGCTGGCGACCCGGCTGGGTGTGGTCACCGCGGTGCTGGCCCTGGTCTTCCTGACCTGGACCCAGTTCACGCGCGGCGACGCCAAGAGCCTGATCGCGATGGCCATCGCGGTACTCGCGCTGGTCGGGGCCCTCGCCCTCAACCAGGCGGGCCGCGAGGGCTGGTCGTTCGCACTGTCCGGGGTCACCATCGCGGCCGCCGTCGCGATGCTCTTCCTGACGCTCTTCCCGAACGTCATGCCGTCCTCGCTCGACGACGCGTGGAACCTCACGGTCACCAATGCCTCGTCCAGCGCGTACACCCTGAAGATCATGACCTGGTGCGCGGCCGTGGCCACCCCGCTCGTCCTGCTCTACCAGGGCTGGACCTACTGGGTGTTCCGCAAGCGCATCGGCACGCAGCACATCGTCGACGCGCACTGACGCCCGACCCTCCCGTTTGACCCCTGCCCGAGGGATGTTTCACGTGAAACCGATCGACCCGCGCCTGCTCCGGTACGCCCGAGCCACCCGCCTCTTCCTGGGGGCGGTGGTGGCCCTGGGCGTTGCCGGGGCGGGGCTGGTCGTCGGTCAGGCGATGCTCATCGCCGAGATCGTGGTCGGTGCCTTCGAGGACGGACTGGACGGGACCGCGCTCCGGACGCCACTGCTGCTGCTCGCGGCGGTGGCGCTGGGGCGCGGCCTGGTCGCGTGGCTGACGGAACTGGCCGCGCACCGGGCCGGCGCGGCCGTCAAGTCGGAGCTGCGGGGCAGGCTCCTGGAGCGCGCCGCGGACCTGGGCCCCGGCTGGCTGACCGGCCAGCGGACCGGCTCGCTGGTGTCGCTGGCCACCCGGGGAGTGGACGCCCTCGACGACTACTTCTCCCGCTACCTGCCCCAGCTGGGGCTCGCCGTGGTCGTACCGGTGGCGGTGCTCGCCCGCATCGTCAGTGAGGACTGGGTGTCGGCGGCCATCATCGTGGTCACGCTGCCGCTGATCCCCCTGTTCATGGTCCTCATCGGCATGGCCACCCAGTCCCGGATGGACCGCCAGTGGCGGCTGCTGTCGCGGCTGTCGGGCCACTTCCTGGACGTGGTGGCCGGCCTGCCGACCCTGAAGGTCTTCGGGCGGGCCAAGGCGCAGGCCGAGTCCATCCGCAGGATCACCGATGACTACCGGCGCGCGACGATGCGGACCCTGCGCATCGCCTTCCTCTCCTCCTTCGCACTGGAGCTGCTGGCCACCCTGTCGGTGGCACTGGTGGCCGTGACCATCGGCATGCGGCTGGTCCACGGCGGCCTGGACCTCTACACCGGGCTGGTCATCCTGATCCTGGCGCCCGAGGCGTACCTGCCGCTGCGGCAGGTGGGCGCGCAGTACCACGCCGCCGCCGAGGGGCTGGCGGCCGCGGAGGAGATCTTCGACGTCCTGGAGACCCCGCTCCCCGGCCCGGCCGGCGGGGCGGAGCTGCCGGCCGGCGCTCCGCTGCGGATCGAGATCGACGGAGTCGCCGTCCGCTACGAGGGCCGGGGCGAGGACTCGCCCGGCCCCGTCTCGCTGAGCATCGGGCCGGGGGAGTGCGTGGCGCTCACCGGCCCGAGCGGGGCCGGCAAGTCCACACTGCTCCAGGTCCTGCTCGGGTTCGTGGCGCCGACCGAGGGGCGGGTCCGGGTAGCGGGAGTGGACCTGGCCGGCCTGGCGCCGGAGCAGTGGCGGTCGCGGATCGCGTGGGTGCCGCAGCGGCCGCACCTGTTCGCCGGGACGATCGCCGAGAACGTGCGGCTGGCCCGGCCCGGGGCCTCGGACGCCGAGGTCGCCGCCGCGCTGGAGCAGGCCGGGGCGTGGCCGTTCGTGTCCGCGCTGCCGGACGGGACGGCGACCCCGCTGGGCGAGGGCGGTGCGGGCCTGTCCGCCGGCCAGCGCCAGCGGCTCGCCCTGGCGCGGGCGTTCCTCGCGGACCGGCCCGTGCTGCTGCTGGACGAGCCGACCGCCGCCCTGGACGGGGAGACCGAGGCCGGGATCGTGGAGGCCGTACGCCGGCTCGCCGTCGGGCGGACCGTGCTGCTGGTCGTGCACCGCCCGGCGCTGCTCGCGCTCGCCGACCGGGTCGTGGAGGTGCGCCCCACGGCGCTGCCGGGGATCTCCCCCGCCCTGCCCCTTCCCGGGGCTGCCGGGCCCGGCCCCCGCGGCCCGCAGCGGGACCTCGCCCCGCACACCGATGACGCGGTGCCGGCCGGGCGGGCCCCGGCCGGCGGGCCGGGGGCGAACCCGCTCGCCCGGGTGCGGGCGGCGGCCAAGGCCTGGCAGGGGCGGTTCCGGCTCGGGCTGCTGCTCGGGGCGCTGGCCGTCGGGTGCAGCGTCGGGCTGATGGCCGTGTCCGGCTGGCTGATCTCGCGGGCCTCCGAGCAGCCGCCCGTGCTGTACCTGATGGTGGCCGTCACCGCCACCCGTGCCTTCGGCATGGGCCGCGCCGTGTTCCGGTACGCGGAGCGGCTCGTCTCGCACGACGCCGTCCTGCGGATGCTCGCCGACCTGCGCGTCGCCGTGTACCGGAGGCTGGAGCGCATCGCGCCCGCCGGACTGCGCGAGCACCGGCGCGGGGACCTGCTGGCCCGCCTCGTCGCCGACGCCGACGCGCTGCAGGACTACTGGCTGCGCTGGCTGCTGCCGGTCGGCACCGCGGTGCTCGTCGGGACCGGCTCGGTCGCCTTCACCGCCTGGCTGCTGCCCGAAGCGGGAGCGGTGCTCGCCGTCGGCCTGCTCGCCGCCGGCATCGGGGTGCCGCTGGTCAGCGGGGCCTGTGCCCGCCGTGCCGAGCGCAGGCTCGCACCCGCCCGGGGCGAACTCGCCACTCGGGTGGCAGATCTGCTGACCGGCACCGCGGAGCTGACCGTGGCCGGCGCGCTGGAGGACCGCAAGGGCCGGGCGCGCGAGAGCGACGGCCTGCTGACGCGGATCGCCGCGCGGGGCGCCGCCGCGAGCGGGCTCGGTGACGGGCTGTCCGCCCTGGTGTGCGGACTGACCGTGGTGGCCGCCTCGGCGCTCGCCGCGAACGCGGTGCACGAAGGGCGGCTCTCCGGGGTGTCCATGGCCGTCGCCGTCCTGACCCCGCTCGCCGCCTTCGAGGCGGTCAGCGGCCTGCCGCTCGCCGTCCGGTACCGCTGGCGGGTGCGCCGCAGCGCCGAGCGGCTGTACGAGGTCATCGACGCGCCGGTGCCGGTCGTCGAGCCGGAGCGGCCCGCCGCGGTGCCCGCCTCGCCGTTCCCGCTGCGGCTCACCGGGCTCGCCGCCCGCCACCCGGGGCAGGACCGCGACGCGCTGCGCGGGCTCGACCTGACCCTGGAGGCCGGCCGCCGCATCGCCGTCGTCGGTCCCTCGGGCTCCGGCAAGACCACCCTGGCCCAGGTCCTGCTGCGGTTCCTCGACCCGCGCGAAGGCACCTACACCCTGGGCGGGAGCGACGCCCGCGCCCTCGACGGCGACGACGTACGCGCGCTGGTGGGCCTGTGCGCCCAGGACGCGCACATCTTCGACAGCTCGGTCCGGGAGAACCTGCGGCTCGCCCGTACCGGGGCGAGCGAGGAGGAACTGCGCCGGGCCCTGGCTGACGCCCGGCTGCTGGAGTGGGCCGATGGCCTTCCCGACGGGCTGGACACGCTGGTCGGCGAACACGGGGAGCGGATCTCGGGCGGCCAGCGCCAGCGTCTGGCCCTGGCCCGGGCGCTGCTCGCGGACTTCCCCGTACTGGTCCTCGACGAACCGGCCGAGCACCTGGACCTGGCCACCGCGGACGCCCTGACGGCGGACCTGCTGGCCGCGACCGAGGGCCGTACGACCGTGCTGATCACGCACCGGCTGGCCGGTCTGGAAGCGGTCGACGAGGTGCTCGTACTGGATCGCGGGGACGTCGTACAGCGCGGCGCGTACGCGGACCTCGCCGACGCCGAGGGGCCGCTGCGCAGGCTGCTGGAGCGGGAACGGGCAGCGGACGGGATGTTGGCCGACTTTCCCCGCTAATGGGTACTAACTAGGCTCAAGGGCATGTCAGTGCAGGAGTCTCAGGAATCACCCGAACCGTCACCCGGAAAGCGGGCCAAGCGGGGAGAGCCGGGCACACGGGCCACTTCCGCCAGCCCCGCCACGCCGGACCCGCTGGAGGCCGCCACCCAGGCCGCCAGGAGCCTGCAGGGGTTGTCCACCGAGCTCACGGCCCGGGTGCCGCAACTGCTGGAGGCCATGAGGTCGGTCGGTACGGGGCTCGAGCTGCATTCGACGCTCGACCGCATCTGCGAGACCGCCGCCGAGCTCGCGGACGCCCGCTACGCGGCGATCGGCGTCGTCGACACGGAGGGCCGCGGGCTCTCCGACTTCGTCACCTTCGGGATCAGCTCCGCACTGGCCCGGAAGATCGGGCACCGTCCGGACGGGAAGCGGGGCCTGCTCGGGGCGCTGATCTCGCACCCCGACACGGTGCGGCTCGCCGACCTGACCAAGGACCCGCGGGCGGCCGGGTTCCCTGCGCACCACCCGCCGATGAAGACCTTCCTCGGGGTCCCGATCCGCGTGCAGGGGGAGATCTTCGGGAACCTCTACCTCGCGGAGAAGAACAACGGCGGCGAGTTCAACGACTACGACGTCCACATGGTCCGGGTGCTGGCCACCGAGGCCGGCATCGCCATCGGCAACGCCCGGCTCTACGAGGCCGCCACCCAGCGCGAGCGCTGGATCGACGGCTCGGTGGCCGTGACCACCGCCCTGCTGTCCGGCGGGGATGCCGACGACGCCCTCGCGGTGGTGGCCGAACAGGCCCGCCACCTCGCCGACTCCGCCGCGGGGATCGTGATGCTTCCGGCCGAGGAGGGTGGGATGGAGATCGTCGCGGTCTCCGCCGAGAACCCGGCGACCTCGCTGGGCGTGGTGATCCCGGCGGAGAGTCCCGTGGTGGACAAGCTCTTCCAGGGCGAGCCGGTCTTCGTGGAGGACGCCTCCTCCGACCCCCGCATGATCAGCAAGCTGACCAGCCAGTACGGGCCCTGCATGATGCTGCCGCTGCACAGCGGCGGCCGGGTGCTGGGCGCCCTGGTCACCCCCAGGGCCCGCGGCAAGCGCCCCTTCAGCGAAGCCGAGCGGACGCTGGCGACGCAGTTCGCCTCCCAGGCGGCGCTCGCCCTGATGATGGCCGAGGCCCAGCGCGACCGGGAGCGGCTCGCCGTCTTCGAGGACCGCGACCGGATCGCCCGCGACCTGCACGACCTGGTCATCCAACGGCTGTTCGCCACCGGAATGATGCTGGAGGGCGCCCAGCGCCGCTCCATCGTCCCCGAGGTCCGCGACGGCGTGGGCAAGGCGGTGGACGAGCTGGACGTGACGATCCAGGAGATCCGCACCGCGATCTTCGCCCTCCAGCAGGGCCCGGCCGAGGCCCCGTCCGGGCTGCGCACCCGGGTGCTGCGGGAGATCAACATGGCCGCCGTACCTCTGGGCTTCAAGCCCGCGCACCGCTTCCTCGGCCCGATCGACGCGGTGGTCGGCGAGCTCGTGGGCAAGAACCTGATCGCCGCGCTGCGCGAGGCCCTGTCCAATGCCTTCCGGCACGCGGACGCGTCGCGGATCGAGGTGGTCCTGGACTCCACCATCACCCTCCCCGACGGGCGGCCGGGGGTCCGGCTGGAGGTCGCCGACGACGGGGTGGGCATCCCCGAGGGCGGCCGGCGCAGCGGTCTGCGGAACCTGCGCCGACGGGCCGAGTCGCTGGGCGGCGCGAGCTCGTACGGCCCGGGGCTCGGCGAGGACGGCGGCGGCACCACCCTGGTGTGGGAGGCCCCGCTCTAGGGCCGGAAGGGCTGGACGTGCCCCTGCTGCTGCTGCCGCCGCCGGGCGAGGCGTTCGGCCACGATGCGCTCGATGACGACGGCGACCCCGTCCTCGTTGTTGGCGGTCGTACGGCCGGACGCGGCCGCGATCACATCGGGGTGGGCGTTGCCCATCGCGTACGAGGTGCCCGCCCAGCCGAGCATCTCCACGTCGTTCGGCATGTCCCCGAAGGCGACCACCTCGTCGGGGGAGATGCCCCGTTCGGCGCAGCACAGCGCCAGGGTGCTCGCCTTGGAGACGCCGTGCCCGCTGATCTCCAGGAGGGCGGTCGGGCTGGAGCGGGTGATCGAGGCGTAGGCGCCGGCGGCGGAGCGGGCCAGTTCCAGGAACTCGTCCGGGGCGAGCTCGGCGTGGTGCGCGAGCAGCTTGAGCACCGGAGCGGCACTGCCGTCCGTGTCCTCGCGCAGCAGTTTCTCGGCGGTGGCCACGTTGGCGCCCGGGTCCATGAAGAACGGCGGGTAGTCCGGTTCGTAGTTGATGCCGGTGGTCATCTCCACCGCGAAGGAGGTCCCGGGGGCCGCCTCGCGCAGTGCCTCCACCACGGAGAGCGCGGCACTCCGGGGCAGGGCCCTGACCTGCACGAACTCCCGCCCGGCGTGGAGGTCGACGACCGCCGCGCCATTGGCGCAGATGGCGAGGCCGTGCCCGTGGACGTGGTCGCTGACCACATCCATCCAGCGGGCCGGGCGGCCGGTCACGAAGAAGACCTCGATGCCGGCCTCCTCGGCGGCGGCGAGCGCGGCGACGGTGCGGTCCGATACGGACTTGTCGTCGCGCAGCAGGGTTCCGTCGAGGTCGGTGGCGATGAGCCGGGTCACGGGGGTCGTCCCGTCCGGACGCTGGGAAGCCGAGGTCACGGCTCCATCTTCGCCCATGGCCCCGGGCCGCCCGGACCGCGGCCGCACCGTGGCCGGATCGGGCCGAAGATCGGGCCGGAGGAGGGGCGATGTTTCACGTGAAACATCGCCCCTCCCGCTCTCCGATCAGGCACTGTCAGCCGATGTGGGCAGACGTCACACGGCCTTTGACGACCTCGACGCACACCCGAGTGGTTCGAAACTCGAAGGTGATCGGGTGGCTGACCCCGTCCTGCCTGGTGATCTGCAGGTCCCGATTTTCCGTGGCTGCCTGCGCACGAGCGGCCTCCAATGTCAGCCCGATGTACTGACAGGACCGAGTGTCCCCAAAGGATTGGGCCGACGGCGGCGGTGTGGCAACACAGACCCCTGTCGTGGGTACACCGGTCGGCTGTCCCGATACGGTGCCGTCCGTCGAGTGGGACGACGATCCTACGGCGAGCTGGATCGTGAGCACTGCGCCGGCCGTGATGCAGCCGACCGCAAGCCCCAGTGCGCCGATGCGCACGCGCCGACGCCGTCTGATGCGCGCAGTGACTGCGTTCAGGCTCGCATCGAGTGGCCCGGCTTGGTCTGCCGCGTCGAGCAGCAGCTGTTTGATCACGTCCTGCTCACTTGTCATCTGCGTTCCCCTCGTGATGGGTGAGCACCAAGACCTTGCCGAGCCGTGCGACGCCCTCGCTCAGGTGCCGCTTGACCGTCCCCGCGCTGCAGCCCAGCCGGTCGGCCACCTCGGCGACCGGCAGGTCCTCGTAGAAGCGCAGGACCACGCAGGCCCGTTGCCGCGGGGAGAGTGCGTCGAGTGCGCTGACGATGTCCATCCGAGTACCGCTGGCGGCAGTGAAGTCGACGACCGAGGCCGGCGTCGCCAAGCGGGGGAGCAGGCTGGTCCAGCGAGCCCGGCGACGGTGCTGGTCGAGGTAGCGGTTCAGCATGACGCGACGTACGTACGGCTCCGCGGACTCGACGTCCCAGCTCCGCCGGGGCTGGGCGAACACCCGGACCAGCGCGTCCTGCACCAGATCGTCGGCCTCTGCGGGGTCGCCGCACAGCAGGTACCCGTACCTCTTCAGCGCGGATCCCCTGACCTGCACAAGCTCGCCCGCGACGTCATTCCAGTTCACCCCTCACCCCTTTTCTCTCCGTGTCATGGACTCCCACGAACGACCGCCGCGATTCGTTGGCCCGTTCCACAGGGGCAATACGGATCGGAGGGGGACCGGGCGGCTCTGCCGCCTGCATCGCCGGCTGCTCCCGTAGGGTCGCCGGTATGCGACTCAGTACGGTGATCCTCCCCATCCACCGGTGGGGCGAGGGACAGAAGATCTGGCGGCGGGCCGAAGACCTCGGCTTCCACGCCGCGTACACGTACGACCACCTGTCCTGGCGGTCGTTCCGGGACGGGCCGTGGTTCGGTGCGATCCCCACGCTCACGGCCGCCGCGACGGTGACGCACCGAATGCGCCTGGGCACGCTCGTCACGTCGCCGAACTTCCGGCACCCGGTGACGCTGGCCAAGGAGCTGATCGCCCTGGACGACATCTCCGGCGGCCGCGTCACCCTCGGCATCGGTGCCGGCGGCAACGGCTTCGACGCGACCGCACTGGGCCAGGAGGCCTGGAGCCCGCGGGAGCGCGCCGACCGCTTCGCGGAGTTCGTGCCGCTGCTCGACCGGCTGCTGACCGAGGGGGCGGTGAGCCACGAGGGGACCTTCTACTCCGCCGAGGAGGCCCGCAACATCCCCGGCTGCGTGCAGCGGCCGAGGCTGCCGTTCGCCGTGGCCGCCACGGGGCCGCGCGGCCTGCGGCTCGCCGCGCGCCACGGCCAGGCCTGGGTGACCACGGGCGACCCGAAGCTCTTCGAGGAGGGCACGCCCGAGCAGTCGCGGGAGGCCCTGCGCGGACAGATCGAACGGCTCGACAAGGCGCTGGCGGAGATCGGGCGGGAGTCCGAGCCGATGGAGAAGATCCTCCTGACCGGCTTCACGCCGGAGGCCAACCGTGTGCTGGAGTCCGTGGACGCGTTCGTCGACTTCGCCGGCCGCCACCGCGAGCTGGGCTTCACGGAGCTGGTGATCCACACGCCGATCCCGGACTCCGGCTTCGCCGCCGACGAGGGCGTCTTCGAGAAGATCGCCACCGAGGCCCTGGCCCAGCTGGAGGGCTGACCGGCCGGCGGCCGCCGCTTCCCGCGCGTACACGGGGGAAGCGGCGGCCGCCCTGCTCAGCTCCGCAGCTGTGCGATCACCCGCTCCGCGGAAGGGAGCAGCCAGTCCGGCAGCTCGTCCTCGGGCAGCAGCCGTACCTCGTCGGCCAGCGCCGAGACGCGGGCGGCGCCGGCTTCCGCGTCGCCCCGCTCCTGCTCGGTCCAGGCGGCGTTGGTCACGCACTGGAACCGGTCACGGAGCTGGTCGGGGCCGAGCTCCGCGTAGGCCCGGGCGGCCCGGTCCCACAGCTCGATCTCCTCCACGCGCAGCGCGTCGACCTCCGCCGGGCCGAGGGAGGGCGCGGCGGACACGTCGTCCCCGTCTCCGCCTCCGTCCTCTTCGTCGTCCTCTTCGTCTTCGTGGGACCGGCCGTTCGCGTTGACGTGCCGGTCGAGGACCTGCGCCAGCTGGTGCCAGGTCTGGGCGAGTTCGGCGCGCAGCTCGGCCGAGCCCGGATCCGCGGCCACGGCGGCCTCCAGCACCCCGGCGGCCTCGTCCATCCGGGCGCGGGCCAGCGCCACCACCTCGCCGGTGACCTCCTCGCGCAGTCCCAGCCAGGCCAGCGAGCGCAGGATCCGTACCTCGGGGACCGGGGCCCCTCCCGCCAGCCGGTGCAGGTCCAGGGACCGCTCGTAGGCGGCGACCGCCTCCACGGCCAGGCCCGCGTCGGAAAGCGTGTCGGCGGCCGACTGCGCCAGGCTCGCCTGCGGGCGCTGATCCTCCCAGTCCCTGGTCAGCTCCGCGGCGAGGAGGTACTGCTCCGCCGCCGGCCCGGGCTCGTTCAGCCGGCGCAGCAGATCGCCGAGGAACTCCCGTACGAACACCGCCTGCTGGTCGCCGTGCTCCAGCAGATCGGGCAGCGCCGACTGCAGGACCTCCGCCGCCTCGGCCGACCGGTCGTCCTGCGCGTACGCCCGGGCCAGCAGCAGCCGGGCCTGCGCCCCGCCGTCGGCGGTGAGACCGGCCTGGTCGAACCAGTGGGAGGCCGACAGCGCGTGCCCGGCGGCCTCCGCCGCCGCGTCACCGCGCCGCAGCAGGATGTCCGCGAGCGTCAGCCGCACGACGCCCTGCGCCTCGGCGTCGGTCACCTCGCTGGCGTGCCCCAGCGCGGAACGCGCCACCCGCTCCCCCTCGTCGGGACGGTCCAGCGACATCAGCACCCCCGCGCGCAGCACCAGCGGGTCCACCGCCTGCCACGGCCGGCCCGCCCCGACCGCACGCGCGGCGGCATCCGCCAGCAGGGCCACGGCGCGCTCCGGATCACCCTGCGACAGGGCCACCCGGCCGAGCATCTCCTGGGCGTCCGCGACCAGGTCCGCGGGCGGTGCGTCCTGGTAGGCCGCGACGAAGGCGGTCAGCTCGGCGGCGAACTCGCCGTGCCCGTGCTCCTGCCCGTGTTCCTGGCCGTGCTCCTCCGCCTCGGCCCCTTCGACCGAGCGCAGGTACGACTCCACGCGGATCGCGGACAGTTCCGCGAGCGCGATCCGGCGGGTGCGCAGCGGTTCGGCCGGGTCCAGGGCCTCGGCGGCCCGCACGGCGGTCGCCAGCAGTTCCCGGATCCGCGCGGGCGCGGCCCCGGACTGCGCCGCGAGGCTCGCCAGCCGCAGCTCGGCCAGCGCCGCGCGCTCCGCCCGGCCCAGCGCCCGGTACTCGTCCCGGACCGCCGTGAGCAGCTGCGCCGCACCCTCGGCGCCGCTGCGAGCGGCGGCCAGGGCGCGGTGGTCCGCGAGGTCGGCGAGGACCAGCGGATCGGGTTCCGGCTGCGCGTCCACGCGTACGGCGGCCTCGGCCCACAGCGCGTCGGCGCCCGGATGCCCCAGGTCACGGGCGTTGCGGGCCCGCTCCACGAGCCCATCGAAGTCGGAGTCGGAGCCGGGGACGGCGGCCGGAGCGGGCGTGCCGGCGACGTCGGCCTGCGGCAGCGCCGTGCCGCGCACGCCCAGCGGGAGCACGCCGACCAGCGGCTCGCGCGCGACGCGCTCGAGGAACTGCTCCGATACGCGGGCGGTGCCGTTGCGCGCGTCGAACCTCCGGGCGATGTCGAGGGCGCCCGCGTACAGGATCTCGTACAGCTCGGAGACGGTCCGGGGCGTTCCCTCGTAGGGGACGGCGGGGAGCGGTCCGTGCCCCAGTTCCCGCAGCCGGCGCAGCAGTACGAGGATGCCGCCGTGGAAGGCCAGCTGGTCGTCGACATTGGCGAGCGGGCCCACGTGCGGGGCGTGCTCGGCCAGGATCTCCAGGCCGCGCGACTCGTTGCCGGTGAGCGCGCAGAACTCGATGTGCCGGCCGATCGCGGGGAGCAGGCTGTCGTTGCCCCTGGCCAGGCGGTACCCGCGTACGTGGTGCGAGCGGGCCTCGTCCGTCCGGCCGAGCCGCAGCAGCGGCAGCAGCGAGGTGGCGAGCACCCGGTGGGGCTCCTCGGCGCAGGTGAGATCGCCTTCGAGGACCGGCTTCCAGATGTCGAGGGCCTCGCCGTCGTCCCCGTGCACGACGGCGTACTGGCCCTGCCCGTTGAGTTCGCAGGCCCGGCAGTCGCTCATGGAGTCGCGGTCCGCGGCCTGCCAGCGGGCGAACGCCCGCTCGGCCCGCTCGTCCTGGCCCGTCGCGTGGGCGAGCCACAGTTCGGCCTCGCGGACGGGCCGCTCGCTGTATCCGGCGGTCCGGTAGCGGCGTTCCATCTCCTCCAGCCAGCCGGTGGCCGACTCCAGGGGAATGTCGGGGGAGTCGGAGATGGCCGAGGCCACCCACTTGAACTGCCAGAACAGCGAGTGAGCGTCCCATTCGCCGAAGGCACCCGGGTCCTTGTCGTACTCCTGGAGGAGTCGGGCGAAGGGCACCAGGATCTTCGGGGACTCGGAGCTGAACAGGTAGGCGTTGATCAGGTTGTCGAGGGCCTCGCGGAACAGGGCGCGGTCGCCGCTCGCCTCCGCGGCCCCGGCCAGTGCCTCGGCGTGCGCGTTGCGTGCGGAGCCGTTGGGTGCTTCGCGGTTCCCCGCCAGACCCCGGACGATCTCCTCGCGCGTCAGCGTCGTCACTTCTGGTCCTCCTGGTCCGAGTGGTCCGAGTGGGTCGCCCATTCCAGGAGTCCGAGGAAGGCCCGGTTGAGCAGGGTCGAGTCGGCGGGGCGCAGCGGCCGCTGGGACATCAGCAGGGCCTGGCCGTACAGCGATTCGACGGCCGTGCCGGTCAGCGCCTCGTCGGGGAGGGCAGAGATCCGCCGGATCAGCGGGTTGTTGTGGTTGAGGACCAGGCGGGCGCGGGGCGCTGAACCGCGCAGGGCGCCGAGGATGCCGCTCCACAGGGAGTCGGCGCTCTCCAGGGCGGCGGTCCGGTCGCGTTCCTGGCGGGCCTGCCGGTCGTCGAGGTAGAGCGCGGGGACGGCCACGGGCTGGAAGGCGCGCAGGACCACGTCGCAGCCCTGGGGCTCCAGCCGGGTGCGCGCGGTGGCCAGGAAGGGCGCGAGCGCGAGCTCGGCGGAGGTCGGCACCGGGTCGAGCCGCTCGGTGACGGCTCCGGCGTCGAGTTCGGTGACCTTGAGCTCCGGGCGCACGGCGGGCAGCAGGGCCAGCAGGTCCGCGTCGTAGGTGTAGCCGGCGTTGATGACGCCGAGGCCGTGGGCCGCGGCGATCGGGGCGATCTGGCGGAACTCCTCGACGGTGCGCGTGAAGTGGATGTCCGTGTGGGCGGCGGCGAATTCCTGCAGGCTCATCGAGCCGTCGCTGGTCTCGAACGGCAGCCAGGGCAGCATCAGTCCGAGCAGGTCGGAGTCGTGCCGGGCCATCGACTTCACGCCGAGGTGGTGGACGCGCAGGAAGGCGGCCAGCCGCTCCGGGTCGCTCGCCGCGAGCTCGCCGAGCCAGCCGCGGACGCGCGCGCCGAGGGCCTCGCGCACGGCGGACAGGGTCTCGTCGTCGTAGAGGTTCTCTCGGGAGGCGGTGGGGCGCAGGGTGTCCGTGTCGAGGACGACGCGGACGAAGAACGCCCAGTCAGGCAGCAGGTTGTCGGCCCGGTCGGTCAGCAGCATGCCCTTGAGGTGGACGCGGTGCACGGCCCGGTGGGCGGGGCTGGCCGGCTCGGGCAGCACGTACGCGACGCCGCGCACCCCGGCGACCGGCAGGTCGAGGTCGATGCTGTCGAGCGGGGTGAAGCCGAAGAGCTCGGCACAGTGCCCGGCGAGTGCGACGCGGCGGGCGGTGGGGGTGGGGAAGGGGCGGTCCCACACGGCGGGCCGGTCGGTGACGGGGCGCGGCTCGCCGCCCGTGCCGTCGTCGAAGGTGATGTCGTACGGGAGCAGGGAGCCGTAGTCGCGGGCGAGCTGCTCGACCTTGGCCGGGACGGTCCATTCCGCGGCGCCGGGACGGGCCTCCAGTACGACGGATGTGCCGGGCTCCGGGCGTGCCTCGTGGGGCAGTTCGCGGACGGTGTACGAACCGTCGTCCGTGGCCAGCCATTCGACGGGCGCGGCCAGCGGGTCGCGGGCGGAGCGGGTGACGACGCGGATCTGGCGGGCCACGACGAAGCAGGCGAGCAGGCCGATGCCGAACTGGCCCAGGAATTCGCGGCGGGTGGCCTCCAGGCCGTGCTCGTTGAAGTCGGCACCGCCGTCGGCGCGTTTGGAGCTGCGGCCGATGGTGGCGAGGAGCGAGTGGGCCTCGGCGGCCGTCAGTCCGATGCCGCTGTCCTCGATGGTGACGCGGCCGCCGGAGGCCGACAGCCGGATGCGGACCTCGGCGTCGGGGTCGAGGGCGTGGCGGGCGGTGACCGCGTCCACGGCGTTCTGCAGGAGCTCGCGGACGTAGACGCGCGGGCTGGAGTAGAGGTGGTGGGAGAGGAGATCGACCAGACCGCGCAGATCTACCTGGAAGCTATGGGATTCGGAAGACGGGGATGCCGACGTCATGGTGCGTCACCTCGCGTGCGTGCAGTGGTGGTTCGGCGATCGCGAGGTGCCCCCCTCACTGATCCCGGAGTGGGACACACATTAGGGGGATGGTCCGACAATCTCAGCGTGAATTCCCGCGCTCCCGGGTGCGGCTACTGGAAGCGCAGGAACCGCGGCGGCACCGAATCCACCAGCCACACCCCGTTGGCGCTGATCCGGAAGACGTGTCCGGCCGCGCGCATCGCGGCCGCGTCCACGCTGAGCACCACCGGTCGGCCGCGCCGTGCGCCGACCCGGGTCGCGGTCTCCCGGTCGGGGGACAGGTGCACGTGGTGGCGGGCCATCGGGCGCAGGCCCTCGGCGCGGATCGCGTCCAGGGAGGCGGCGACGGTGCCGTGGTACAGGTAGGCGGGCGGTTCGGCTTCCGGGAGGTCGAGGTCCACGGGCACGGTGTGCCCCTGGCTGGCGCGGATCCGGGTGCCGTCGACGGCGAACCGGCGCTTGTCGTTCGTGGCGACGACGTGGTCGAGCTCGGCGCGGGTGAAGGGGAATCCGTGGGCCGATGCCGCGCTCAGCAGGTCGTCGATCTCCACCCAGCCGTGGGGGTCGAGCACCAGTCCGATCCGTTCCGGCTGATGCCGCAGGTGTTTCGAGACGTATTTGGACACCTTCACGGTGCGTCTTTCATCCATAAGCCCAGCGTGCCGGTCGGAGGACCTTCCGAAAAGGGATTTTCGTGGTGCCGGGCAGCGCTGGACACCGCTATCGTTTTTCCAAGATACGGAATACATTTTCCGCTGCCACTTCCGACCAGGGGGAGAAATCATGACAGCCCGTACCTCTCTGCCGCGCCGCGCAGCCGCGGAGATCATCGGAACCGCCGCTCTCCTCGTGGTCGTGATCGGCTCCGGAATCAAGGCCGCCCAGCTCAGCTCCGACACGGGCGTGGCCCTCATAGCCAATTCGGTCGCCTCGGCCATCGGCCTCGGGCTGATCATCACCCTCCTCGGACCGCTGTCGGGCGCCCACCTCAACCCGGTGGTCACCCTCACCAGCTGGTGGTCCCGGCGCACCGGCGGCGACGGGCTCAGCGGCCGGGAGGCCCTCGTCTACACGGCGGCCCAGATCGTGGGGGCCATCGCCGGCGCCGTCCTCGCCGAGCTCATGTTCGATCGCGTCCCGGGCGCCTTCGCCACCCAGGTCCGCGACGGCGGGAACCTGCTCCTCGGCGAGGTGATCGCCACCGCCGGGCTCGTGCTGGTCATCCAGGGCCTGGGGCGCATCGGGCGCCCGAGGCTCATCCCGGCCGCGGTCGCCGCGTACATCGCCGCCGCGATCTGGTTCACCTCCTCCGGATCCTTCGCCAACCCGGCCGGCACCATCGGGCGGTCCTTCAGCGACTCCTTCACGGGTATCGCTCCGGAGTCGCTGCTCGGGTTCGTCGCCGCTCAGCTGGTCGGCGGGATCGTCGGCATCGCCCTCGCGGGCATCCTCTACGGGAGCGCGCGCACCCACAGGACGGTGGTCGTGGCGGCCGGAACCGCGCCCGCCAAGACCGAGTTCGAGACCATCGGCTGAGAGCCTGGCTCCGTTGCCCACAGGCAAGTGGACTTGTCCACAGCCGGTTGGGTGGGTTTTGACGGCAAACGAGTGATCCGCCCTGTGGACTACCGACCGGCAGTCACACACCCCCTCGACCGCGCTACCGCTCGCCCCTGCGTGCCAGATCGTTCATCGTCCGGGCCTGGAGCTCCCGCTCCGTCGCGGCCCGGACGAACTCCGCGACGTGCTCCGCACCCACCAGCTCCTGCACCGCCCGCACCGTCCCGGCCGGCAGCGCCACCGGCGACGGGCCCGACGGCTGCGGAGCGCCCGCCGCCCCCAGGTGCCGCTGGAGGTGCCGGGTCGCGAACAGCCGCATCGCCCGCGCCAGTTCCGCGTCCACGGTCTGCTGCGCCAGCGGCCGGAGCCGCCGCACCATCGTTGCCGCTTCCGCCGCGTCCGCGTCGGTCGGCGGCACCTGCCCGAGGTAGCGCGCGAAGACGTGCTCGGTGGTGAACTCCAGGAACCGCGAGGCGATGTGCTCGACCTGTCCGCGCAGCTCCCGCAGGTGCCCGGTGATCGCCGGCAGCGGCACCCCCGCCGCGTACAGCTCGGCGGCCACCGCGAGCTCCTGCGGGGAGGGCACCAGGAACTGGTCCGGGCGCCCCGGGATCCGCTCCAGCACCCCCAGCTCGCAGGCCTCGCCCACGGCGTCGTCGTCGGGCTTGCCGCCGAACCGTTCGTTCAGCTCCTCCCGGGTGATCCGGGCCGCCTCCTCGTCGGTCCACGGCCCGTTCACCTCGGCGACCAGACCCAGTACGCCGCCCAGCCCGCGCCCCGCGTCCCAGGCCTCCAGCAGCTCCTTGATGGAGGCCAGGGTGTAGCCGCGGTCCAGCAGGTCCGCGATCTGGCGCAGCCGCGCCAGATGCGTGTCCCGGTAGACGTTGGAGCGGCCCCGCCGCTCCGGCTTCGGCAGCAGACCGCGGTCCTGGTAGGCACGGATCGTGCGCACCGTCGCCCCGCTGTGGTGCGCCAGATCCTCGATCCGGTACTCGGCTACCGCCTGCTCGGACAATCCCGGCTCCCTACGACATCGCGGCTCGGCCGAGCGCGCCCGCCGCGGCCCGGGCGGCAGGTGAAGCCGCAAGGTACTCGACCGCCCTGCGCAGCGAGCCCTCCTGCGAGGGATGGTACGACCGCCGGAAGTAGCGGGGTATGGCCATGCCGAGCTCTCTCCACGTGGGAAGCAGCCCCTTGGCGACGGCCCGGTTGTGCTCGCGCAGCGAATAGCGCAGCCGGCCGCCGAGTTCGGGGTCGTTGCGCATGAGGTACGAGGCCCCCCACACCCACAGCCAGGCCAGCACGGGCGCGACCACCACCATCCCCTCGATGCGCCGCGCGTAACGGGGCAGGCCGCTCCCGCCGCAGTGCTGGTACATGTCGAAGGCGACGGAGCGGTGCTCCACCTCCTCCGCGCCGTGCCAGCGCAGCAGGTCCAGCATGATCTCGTCCGCACCGGCCCGGTCGAGCCCCTCGGCGCGCAGCACCCAGTCCCCGAGGACCGCCGTGAACTGCTCGATCGCGGCGACCAGCGCGAGCCGGAAGCGCAGCCACTCCTGGGCCGTGATCGGCGCCCCGAAGGGCGGGGTCTCCCCGAGGAGCTTCTCGAAGAGGAAGTCCACGTGCCGCGTGTACGCCTCCGTCGGCAGCCGCTGCCCGGCGAGGTGGTCCAGCACGTAGGAGTGCTGCACGCTGTGCGTGGCCTCCTGGCCCATGAACCCCTTGACGTCCCTGCGCAGCGCGGGGTCGGTGACCAGGGGCAGGCCCTCCTTGAAGACCTTCACGAACCACCGCTCCCCGGCGGGCAGCAGCAGGTGCAGCACGTTGATGACGTGGGTGGCGGTGGGCTCGTCGGGTATCCAGTGCAGCGGGGTGGTCTGCCAGTCGAAGGACACCCGGCGCGGGCTGATGGCGTACGAGGTCCCGCCGGCCGGCCGCCCGGCCGTGGCCCCGTCCCCGTCCCGGTCCCCGTCCCCGCTCACAGTTTCGGCTCCAGCCTCGCGATGCGCCGCAGGGTCCGGGGCGCGAAGCGGGACATCCACAGGGCGCCCTTGGACTCGGGAGTCACCGGTACCACGGCCTCGTTGCGCACGACGGCCCGCAGGATGGCGTCGGCGACCTTCTCCGGCGGGAAGTTGCGCAGCCCGTAGAGGCGCGAGGAACGCTCCTGGCGACGCTTCTCCTCGGTCTCGTCCACCCCGGCGAAGCGCGAGGTGGCGGTGATGTTGGTGTTGACGATGCCGGGGCAGATCGCGGAGACGCCGATCGACTTCGAGGCCAGTTCCGCGCGCAGGCACTCCGACAGCATCAGCACCGCGGCCTTGGAGGTGCTGTAGGCCGGCAGGGTCCGGGAGGGCAGGTAGGCGGCGGCGGAGGCGGTGTTGACGATGTGCCCGCCCTGGCCGCGCTCGGCCATCTGCTTCCCGAAGATCCGGCAGCCGTGGATGACGCCCCACAGGTTGACGTCGAGGACCTTCTTCCAGTCCTCGGCGGTGGTGTCGAGGAAGGACCCGGACAGGCCGATCCCCGCGTTGTTGACCAGGACGTCCACGATCCCGTACTCGGCGGCGACCTTCGCCGCGAGCTTCTCCATCGCCTGCTCGTCGCTGACGTCCACGCACTCGCCCCAGGCCTCGGCGGCGCCGACGAGGCGGGCCATGTCGGCCGTGCGGGCCGCGCCCTCGCCGTCCCGGTCCACGGCCACCACCCGGGCCCCGGCCTCGGCGAAGGCGAAGGCGGTGGCCCGGCCGATGCCGCTGGCCGCGCCGGTCACCAGCACCAGCTGGCCGCCGAAGCGGTCGGCGTACTTGCCGGGGGCCTTCAGCTCCGGAGCCCGCGTCGCCGGCTCCTCCCGGCTGGTGACGAACTCGGTGATCCAGGCGGCGAGCTGGTCGGGCCGGGTCCGCGGCACCCAGTGCTTGGCGGGCAGGGTCCGGCGCAGCAGGTCCGGCGCCCACCGCTCCAGGTCGTCGTAGAGCCGCTCGGAGAGGAAGGCGTCCCCGGTCGGGGTGATCAGCTGTACCGGTACGTGCGCGAAGGCGTCGGAACGCGGCCTGCGCAGACGGGGCCGGACGTTGTCCCGGTAGAGCCAGGCGCCGTGCGCCGCGTCCGAGGGCAGCGAGGCCGTGGGGTAGGACCCGGCCGGGACCTTCTCGACGCGTTCCAGCATCTTCGGCCAGCGCTTGCCGAGGGGCCCGCGCCAGGCGAGCTCCGGCAGCACGGGCGTGTGCAGCATGTACACGTACCAGGACTTGGCGCCCTGGCCGAGCAGCTGCGCCGCCCGGCGCGGGGTGGGCCGCGTCATCCGCTTCTTGATCCAGTGCCCGAAGTGGTCGAGGGAGGGCCCCGATACCGAGGTGAAGGAGGCGATCCGGCCCTCGGTACGGGCGACCGTCGCGAACTCCCAGCCCTGTACGGAGCCCCAGTCGTGGCCGACCAGGTGCACCGGCCGGTCCGGGCTGACGGCGTCCGCCACGGCCAGGAAGTCGTCGGTCAGCTTCTCCAGGGTGAAACCGCCGCGCAGCGGCTGCGGCGCGCTGGAACGCCCGTGGCCGCGTACGTCGTAGAGCACCACGTGGAAGCTCTCCGCGAGCCGCTCGGCGACCTCCGACCAGACTTCCTTGCTGTCCGGGTAGCCGTGCACGAGCATCACGGTCGGCCGGTCGGCGTCGCCGAGCTCGGCGACGCACAGCTCGATGCCTCCGGTACCCACCCAGCGCTCGCGCGCGCCGGCCGGCCCGGCCGTGCCCGCTCCGCCGCTGACGTTCTTCCCGTTGATGCCGCTCATGCCGCTCATGCTGCCTTCTCCTCGGCCCAGCGCCGCACGTGCGGCAGATCGTCGTCCAGCCAGAACGCGCTCTCCTCGGGATCCCGGGAGTCGGTGACGACCAGGATCTCCTCGAACTTCGCCCCCGTGCCCCGGAAGCCCAGGTGCGGTTCCACCGCCCACAGGCCGGGCTGCGGCGCGTGGTCGGAGAAGTGGTAGGGGCTCCACAGCGGCGACCAGCCCTCGCGGTGCCCGTGCAGGGCGTCACTGGCCAGCCCCTTGAGGGACTGCGTGCCGAAACCGAACGCGGTCGGCGACCAGCGCCGCTCCTTGACCCGGTCGATCTTGTGGGCGATGACGCCGAAGGGGTACGCGCGGTGCCGGTTGGCGTACCCCTGCCGGTTCATCAGCCGCTCGACGTTCTCGTAGATCTCGCGCAGCGAGCGGCGCTCGCGCACCTGCTCCAGGATCAGCACGCGGTGCTCGCGCAGGTCGGACATGAGCCGGTCCTGCACCGGGTTGAGCCCGAGGCTGCCGGAGTAGCCGATGTCGGCCGCGTACCCCTTGTAGACCGGGGCCATGTCGAGGATGAACGGCATCCCCGGCTCCAGCTTCCGGTTGGTCGGGAAGAACTGCAGCGGGATCTTGAAGTTCACGAAGGCGGTGCGGTCACCGAACCAGGCGAACGGCAGGTGGAACCAGTCCCGCACGCCCCGCTCGCGCAGCCACTCGCGCTGCATCCGCGCGGCTTCGCGCTCGGTCACCCCGGGCCGCAGCCGGGCCGCGACGGCCTCCGCGCACTCGTAGGAGAGGCGTTGCACTTCCCTGAACCCGCGCAGGTCGGTGTCGAGTCGCGCGGTGCGTTGCTTGGTGTCCCCAGCCATGCCAGCAGTCCGTCCCTGTAGCCGTACGCGCCCGTAAGTTGACACTGATGAATGTGACAATGACCGGAGATCACGTCAAGGCCCGTGCACGGACCTGTGGACAAACTTGTCCTGGCCACATCAGCCTCCAGTACGGGGGCATACGCCGGAAGGCGGAGACGGGATCCAGCTCAAGGTCTGACGATTCGCGAGGGCCGCACCACTAACGTCGAAGCCGTGACTGTCATCGCGACCGAAAGCCTGAGCAAGCGGTACCCCCGAGTGACCGCCCTCGACCGGCTCTCCCTGGACATCGGGCCTGGTGTGACCGGCCTCGTGGGTGCCAACGGAGCCGGCAAGTCCACGCTGATCAAGATCCTGCTGGGACTGTCCCCCGCCACCGAGGGCAGCGCCGCCGTGCTCGGCCTCGACGTCGCCACGCATGGCAGCGCCATCCGTGAACGCGTCGGCTACATGCCCGAGCACGACTGCCTGCCACCCGACGTCTCGGCCACCGAGTTCGTCGTCCACATGGCCCGCATGTCCGGGCTCCCGCCGACCGCCGCCCGCGAGCGCACGGCCGACACCCTGCGCCACGTCGGGCTGTACGAGGAGCGCTACCGCCCCATCGGCGGCTACTCCACCGGCATGAAGCAGCGCGTCAAGCTCGCCCAGGCACTGGTCCACGACCCCCAGCTGGTCCTCCTCGACGAGCCGACCAACGGCCTCGATCCGGTCGGCCGCGACGAGATGCTCGGACTGATCCGCCGCGTCTACACCGACTTCGGCATCTCCGTCCTGGTCACCTCCCACCTGCTCGGCGAGCTGGAGCGGACCTGCGACCACGTCGTGGTCGTCGACGGCGGCCAACTGCTGCGCTCCAGCTCCACCAGCGACTTCACCCAGACCACCGCGACCCTCGCGGTCGAGGTCACCGACTCCGACGCCCACCCGGACGGCACCGCCGCCCTGCGCGCGGCGCTCGCCGCGGCCGGCCTCACCCTCCACGCGGGCGAGGAGCAGGGCCTGCCCGGCGCCGGCCACATCCTCCTCGTCGAGGCCGACGGCGACCACGCGTACGACGCCGTCCGCGACACCGTCGCCGACCTCGGTCTCGGCCTGGTCCGCATGGAACAGCGCCGCCACCACATCGCGGAGGTCTTCCGCGACAACGACCAGCCCGCGCACCTCGCCCAGCAGAAGGGAGCCGGTTCCGATGGCGCCTGAAACCTCGACCCAGATCCACAACATCGGCTACCGGTCCTACGACGGCCCCCGGCTCGGCCGTGCCTACGCCCGCAAGTCGCTGTTCTCGCAGTCCCTGCGCGGCGCCTACGGACTGGGCCGCTCCGCCAAGTCCAAGGTCCTGCCGATGATCCTCTTCGCGGTGATGTGCGTGCCCGCGCTGATCATCGTCGCGGTCGCCATCGCCATCCCCGGCTCCACCGACCTGCCGATCAAGTACACGACGTACGCCGTGACCACCCAGGTGATCGTCTACCTCTTCCTCGCCTCCCAGGCCCCGCAGTCCGTCTCGCGCGACCTGCGCTTCAAGACGGTGCCGCTCTACTTCTCGCGGCCCATCGAACGCGTCGACTACGTCGTGGCCAAGTACGCGGCCATGGCCTCGGCCCTGTTCATCCTCACCGCCACGCCGCTGCTGATCATGTGGATCGGCTCGCTCCTCGCGAAGTTCGACTTCGCCGACCAGACCAAGGGATTCGGACAGGGACTGGTGTCGGTACTGCTGCTGTCGCTGCTCTTCGCCGGCCTCGGCCTCGTCATGGCCGCGCTCACCCCGCGCCGCGGGTTCGGCGTCGCCGCCGTCATCGCCCTGCTGCTGATCCCCTACGGCGCGGTCACCGCGGTGCAGGGAGTCGCCGTCGCCACCGAGAACACCGGAGCCATCGAGTGGATGGGCCTGTTCTCCCCGATCACCCTCATCGACGGCCTGCAGACCGCCTTCCTCGGCGCCAGCTCCGCCTTCCCCGAAGGCTACGGCCCCTCGGCCGGTGTCGGCATCGCCTACCTGCTCGTCGTCCTCGGCCTCATCGCCGGCTCCTACGCCGCCCTGATGGCCCGCTACCGGAAGGCCGGGCTGTGACCATCATCGACATCGACCATGCCTCCCGCTGGTTCGGCAACGTCGTCGCCGTCAACGACGTGACCATGCGCATCGGCCCCGGCGTCACCGGACTGCTCGGCCCCAACGGCGCCGGCAAGTCCACGCTCATCAACATGATGGGCGGCTTCCTCGCCCCCTCCACGGGCACCGTCACCCTCGACGGAGTGCCGATCTGGCGCAACGAGCAGGTCTACAAGCAGGTCGGCGTCGTGCCCGAGCGCGAGGCCATGTACGACTTCCTCACCGGCCGGGAGTTCGTCGTCGCCAACGCCGAACTGCACGGCCTCGACGACGCGGCCGCCCAGCGGGCGCTCGCCACCGTCGAGATGGAGTACGCCCAGGACCGCAAGATCTCCACGTACTCCAAGGGCATGCGCCAGCGCGTGAAGATGGCCTCCGCCCTCGTGCACGACCCGTCCGTGCTGCTCCTGGACGAGCCCTTCAACGGCATGGACCCGCGCCAGCGCATGCAGCTGATGGAGCTGCTGAGGCGCATGGGCGACGAAGGACGCACCGTCCTGTTCTCCTCCCACATCCTGGAGGAGGTCGAGCAGCTCGCCTCGCACATCGAGGTCGTCGTCGCCGGCCGGCACGCGGCATCCGGCGACTTCCGCAAGATCCGCCGCCTCATGACGGACCGCCCGCACCGCTACCTGGTCCGCTCCTCCGACGACCGCACCCTCGCCGCGGCCCTGATCGCCGACCCCTCCACCGCCGGCATCGAAGTCGACCTGAAGGAAGGCGCCCTGCGCATCCAGGCCGTCGACTTCGGCCGGTTCACCGAGCTGCTGCCCCGGGTCGCCCGGCAGCACGGCATCCGCCTCCTGACGGTCTCGCCCTCCGACGAGTCCCTCGAGTCGGTCTTCTCCTACCTCGTCACGGCCTGAAAGGAGCTGGCACCCATGTACAACCCCACCGTCGCCCGGCTCACCTACCGGGCCCTGCTCGGCCGACGCCGCGCGCTGATCCTCTTCGCGCTGCCCGCCCTGCTGATCGTCATCGCCCTCGCCGTGCGCTCCTTCGCCGGAGTGGACGACAGGGTCGCGGCGGAGCTCCTCGGAGGCTTCGCCCTCGCCACCATGGTTCCGCTGATCGGTGTCATCGCGGGCACCGGCGCCATCGGCCCGGAGATCGACGACGGCTCGATCGTCTACCTGCTCGCCAAGCCGGTGAAGCGCCCGACGATCATCATGACGAAGCTGATCGTGGCCATCGCCGTCACCATGGCCTTCTCCGCGATCCCCACCCTGATCGCCGGATTCATCCTCAACGGCAACGGCCAGCAGATCGCCGTCGCCTACACCGTCGCAGCCCTCGTCGCGTCGATCGCCTACAGCGCGCTGTTCCTGCTGCTGGGCACCATCAGCCGGCACGCGGTCGTCTTCGGCCTGGTCTACGCCCTGATCTGGGAGTCCCTCTTCGGCAGCCTGGTCTCCGGAGCCAAGACCCTCAGCGTCCAGCAGTGGGCCCTCGCCCTCGCCGAGAAGGTCGCCGGCCCCGGCTACGTGGACGCCACCGTGGCTCTGCCCACCGCCGCGATCCTGCTCGCCGCGGTCACCGTGGGCGCCACCGCCTACGCGGGCCAGAAGCTGCGCCGCCTCACCCTGGCGGGCGAGGAGTAGGCCCGCGGGACCCTGCGCGCACCGTGCCCCGCCCGGCTCATTCGGCCAGGCGGGGCACAGCTTTAGCGGTCATCATCAGTTCATGATCGAACACAGCGGGCCGGAGCTATCCAGGCCCGTACGGTCCTGGATAGCCTCCTCGCCCGGAACGCACATCTGGCTGCTGATCATCGCCGTCACCAGCATCGTCGTCGTGATCGCGCCGGAGCAGGTCGAGCGCGTCCTGATGCACCGCAACAGCAGCAACATCCACCAGCTCGTCAAATATCCCGTCCGGGCGCTCCTCAGCAGCGCCTTCTGGATCGAGGACCCGGCCTCGCTCGCCCTCTACGCCGTGCTCTTCGAGGTCTTCCACGCCCCCGTCGAACGCTGGCTCGGCACCCTGCGCTGGCTCGCGATCGTCGCGACCGCCCACATCGTCGCCACTCTGGTCAGCCAGAAGGTCCTCCTGACGGCCATCCAGGCCCACGAAGCCCCGCGCAGCATGACCCACGTCGTGGACATCGGCGTCAGCTACGGTCTCGCCGCCTCGGTCGGAGTCCTCACCTACCGGCTCCCCAGCCCCTGGCGATGGTTCTACCTCGTCGGAGCGGTCGCCTTTTTCGGCCTCCCCCTCGCCACCGGCGGCACCTTCACCGACCTCGGCCACGCCATCTCACTGACCGTCGGCCTGCTCGCCTGGCCACTGACCCGCCACGTTGTTTCACGTGAAACGTGACTAGTCGCCCTCCGCTTCGGGCCGCGCCACGCCGTGCTCCCACGCCCACGCCGCGATCCCCACCCGGTTGCGCGCCCCGAGCTTCGCCTGGACGTTCGCGATGTGGGTCTTCGCCGTCCCCGCGCTGATGAACAGCTCCGCACCGATCTCCGCGTTGGTCAGCCCCCGCGCCACCAGCCGCACGATCTCCAGCTCCCGGCCGGTCAACGGATGGGCGGCGGGCCGGGGAGCCGGACCCTCGCTCGTCAGCCGGCTCAGCAGCCGCACCGTGATCTGCGGACTGATCAGGGTGTCCCCGGCCATCGCCGCCCGCACGCCCTCGATCAGCAGCGCCGGCCCGGACCGCTTCAGCAGGAAACCGCAGGCTCCGTTGCGCAGCGCCGTGTGCACGTACTCGTCCAGGTCGAAGGTGGTCACGACCAGCACCCGCGTCTGCGGCGCCAACAGCCGGGTCACCTCCAGCCCGTCGAGGAGCGGCATCCGGATGTCCGCCAGCACCACGTCCGGCCGCAGCTCCCGGGCCAGCGCCACGGCGCTCTCCCCGTTTGCGGCCTCGCCCACCACGGTCATGTCCGGCTGCGAATCCAGGATCAGCCGGAAGCCGCTGCGGATGTCCTCTTGGTCGTCGGCTATCAGGATGCGTGTGGTCACGCCGCCATGATCACCCCTGGGGCGGGGCCGCCGCCGGGAACACCGCCGAAACCAGCCACCCGCCGTCAGCGCTCGCCCCGGCCCGCAGCGTCCCGCCCGCCGCCTCCACCCGCCCGCGCAGACCCGCCAGCCCCGTCCCGCCCCGGCGCCTGCGCCCCAGCCCCAGCAGCCCGCCCTCGCCCCGCGCCGGCGCGGAGTTGGCCACGCTGAGCTCTATGCCCGCCCCCGCCCGCCGTACGGAGACCCGCACCACCGCCGCCCCGGGCGCGTGGCGGCGTACGTTCGTCAGCGCCTCGACCGCCACGCGGTACGCGGTGGTGTCCGCCTCCCGCGACAGCTCGCCCACCGCCACCGGGTCCGCGTCGAGCGCCCCGCCCTCGAAGCGCTCCACCAGCCCCGGCAGTTCCACCAGACCCGGCACCGGAGCCGTCGGCCCGCCCGCGGCTTCCCGCAGCGCGTGCACCGTACGGTCCATCGACGCGAGCGCGCTCAGGCCGGCCGTCTCGATCCGCTCCAGGGCGAGGACCGCCTGACCGGGATCCCCGGCTGCCACGAACCGGGCCGCCTGGGCCTGCACCACGATGGCGCTCACGTCGTGCGCCACGAAGTCATGCAGATCCCGCGCCAGTTCGAGCTGCTGATCGCGCTGCGCATCCCGTACGGCCCTGCGCAGCCGGTCCGCCTGACGGCGCAGGTACCCGCCGGCCAGCACGGCCCCCAGCCCGGGCAGTGCCCAGAAGGCCGCCGCGCCACAGGCCTCCAGCCACGACCCGTCCTCCCACATCAGCGGTACCGGCCACAGCGCGACGGCCGCCACGCCCAGCCCGCCCGCGACGCTCCCGGAGCGCACCGGAGACCAGCGGGCCACCAGAACCAGCAGCGGCAGCAGCAGACACACCGCGAGCAACATCCACGCCGCGGGGGCCCTCAGGAACGCCGCACCGATCCCGACGACGGAGGCCGAAGCCAGCAACGGGGCATAGGCGGCACGCGGGTTCACGGTCATGGGCCGACCCTATGAGCGCACCCCTCGGCAGACCATCGGCCGTTCGGCAGAGCCGGCCCGCTCAGTCCCGATACGGACCTGCTGATCGGCGGATGGTTCCGGCGGGCCCGCCGGAAGAGGCTTGAGACCTCACCAACCGCCTCCCGAAAAGGACTTGGACGATGACCACGCTCGCTGCCCCCGCGCCGACCACCACCGTCGGCCCTGTCGTCAGCCGCCCGATCCGCTGGGTCGCCCACGCGGCCGCCCTCACCCTCGTTCCCAGCGGGCTGTGGAGGATCGCGATCGCGGTCGGCATTCCCGTCGGATGGGGGGTCGGCAGCGGGCTGGAGGCCGAGCTCTACCCCGGCAAGTGGTCCTTCTACCTGGTGGCCCTGAGCCTCTTTGCCGAAGGGCTCGGCCTGCTCACCCTCGGTCTCGTGCAGCGATGGGGCGAGGTGATTCCGAGCTGGGTCCCCCGGCTGGGCGGCCGCCGGATTCCACCGCTCGCGGCGGTCGTACCCGCCGCCCTCGGAGCCGTGGCCGTCACACTGATCGCCGTCCCGGCCGCCTTCCACTGGAGTGTCAGCATGGAGGCTCCGGGCGCGCCCACCGGGGCCGGCTGGTGGCTCATGACCCTCTGCTACGCGCCGCTGGTGCTCTGGGGCCCGCTCCTCGGGATCGTGACCGCGGCCTACTGGCGCCGGCGGCGGGTCCACGGCTGACGGCACGCGGAAATTCGCTGGTACGCGGATTGTGCCCGGGGCAGAGTGGGTCATGCGGGGAGCAACAAAAGGTCCGGGGCAGCCACTTCGAGCGCGCCTTACGGCGCGGGCTGTCCCGGACCTCTCGTACGTCGTGCGCCGTGCGCGCTACGCGGCGCCCAGCAGGCGCTCCAGCACCACCGCGATGCCGTCCTCCTCGTTGGAGGTCGTCACCTCGTCCGCGACGGCCTTCAGGTCACGGTGTGCGTTGGCCATGGCCACACCGTGGGAGGCCCAGCCGAACATGGGGATGTCGTTCGGCATGTCCCCGAAGGCGATGGTCTCGCTCTTCTTCACACCCAGCCGGCGCGCCGCCAGCGAGAGCCCCGTGGCCTTGCTCAGCCCCAGCGGCAGTATCTCCACCACGCCCGGACCGGCCAGGACCACGTCGACCAGCGCCCCGACGACCTCCCTCGCCTTCGTGGCCAGGGAGTCGTCGTCCAGCTCGGGGTGCTGGATGTAGAGCTTGGTGAGCGGGGCCGCCCACAGCTCCGGCGTGTCCTTCAAGAACACGTACGGCAGCGGCCCCTCCTGCACCCGGTAGCCCGGACCGACCAGCACGTCGCCGTCGATGCCGTCCCGGCTCGCGGCCAGGAACACCGGACCGAGCTCCGCCTCGATCTTGGCCAGCGCCAGCCCGGCGAGCTGCCGGTCCAGGGTCACCGAGGTGAGCAGCCGGTGCTCGCCGGCGTGGTAGACCTGCGCTCCCTGGCCGCACACCGCCAGCCCCTGGTAGCCCAGGTCGTCGAGGATGTGGCGGGTCCAGGGCACGGCCCGGCCGGTGACCACGATGTGCGCGGCCCCCGCCGCGGTGGCCGCGGCGAGTGCCTCGCGCGTCCGCTCGGAGATCGACTCGTCGGCCCGCAGCAGCGTGCCGTCGAGATCCGTCGCGATCAGGCGGTACGGAAAGCTCACTTGGCGATCGGCTCCAGCAGCTCCCGGCCGCCCAGGTAGGGACGGAGCACCGCGGGCACCCGCACCGAACCGTCGGCCTGCTGGTGGTTCTCCAGGATCGCGACGATCGTGCGCGGTACGGCGCACAGCGTGCCGTTGAGCGTGGACAGCGGCTGGGTCTTCTTGCCGTCGCGGTAGCGGATCGACAGGCGGCGGGCCTGGAATCCGTCGCAGTTCGACGCGGAGGTCAGCTCGCGGTACTTGCCCTGCGTCGGGATCCACGCCTCGCAGTCGAACTTGCGCGAGGCGGAGGCCCCCAGGTCACCGGTGGCCACGTCGATCACCTGGAACGGCAGCTCCAGGCTGGTCAGCCACTGCTTCTCCCACTCCAGGAGCCGCTGGTGCTCGGCCTCGGCGTCCTCCGGCGCGACGTACGAGAACATCTCGACCTTGTCGAACTGGTGGACGCGGAAGATGCCGCGGGTGTCCTTGCCGTACGTACCGGCCTCGCGGCGGAAGCACGGCGAGAAGCCGGCGTACCGCAGCGGCAGCTTGTCGGCGTCGATGATCTCGTCCATGTGGTACGCGGCGAGCGGGACCTCGGAGGTGCCGACCAGGTAGAAGTCGTCCTTCTCCAGGTGGTACACGTTCTCCGCGGCCTGGCCGAGGAAGCCGGTGCCCTCCATGGCGCGGGGGCGGACCAGCGCCGGGGTCAGCATCGGGATGAAGCCGGCCGCGGTGGCCTGCGCGATCGCCGCGTTGACCAGGGCGAGCTCGAGCAGGGCGCCGACCCCGGTCAGGTAGTAGAACCGCGAGCCCGACACCTTGGCGCCGCGCTCCACGTCGATGGCGCCCAGCGATTCGCCGAGCTCCAGGTGGTCCTTGGGCTCGAAGCCCTCGGCGGCGAAGTCGCGGATGGTGCCGTGGGTCTCCAGGACGGTGAAGTCCTCTTCACCGCCGACGGGGACGTCCTCGTGCACGATGTTGCCGAGCTGGAGGAGGAGGCGCTTGGCGGCCTCGTCGGCCTCGTTCTGCTCGGCCTCGGCGGCCTTGACGTCCTGCTTGAGCTGCTCGGCCTTCTTCAGCAGCTCGGCCCGCTCCTCGGGGGAGGCCTTGGGGATGAGCTTGCCGAGCGACTTCTGCTCATTGCGCAGTTCGTCGAAGCGCATGCCTGAGGACCTGCGGCGCTCATCGGCGGAGAGCAGCGCGTCGACGAGCTCGACGTCCTCTCCACGAGCGCGCTGCGAGGCGCGGACACGGTCAGGGTCTTCACGGAGCAGCCGGAGGTCAATCACCCCTCCAGGCTACCGGGCTGGGGTTCCTGGGATCACACCGATATCACGCTGCGTGTCGCTATGTCCCAATTGCGGCGAATGGATAAGTCTTGGTGGTCGGCCGGAAGTGATCCTTCCCGGGAGGTCGATAAAAGCGTCCCATTCTCCGAAAAGGGACACGACGTCGACCGGCGGCCGGGCCCTGAGCAGGGGCGGAGGCCGTTCCTTGTCCACAGGAATTCACAGCCCCCCGATCTTATCCACAGGCTGTGTGCCGCATCTGTGGACACGGAAATAGATCATTCGCGACCGGTGGGCGGCCGGGGCGAATCAGGGTTCAAACCGCCCTCACACACTCATTCGGGTGGGAATGACTCGCCCCAAAGAGTTGATCGGTGATACGGGGGTGACGCCGTTCACCTTCCGCTCTCCAGCGCGAAACCTGAGCCCTGCGACCGATATGTCGACCTTGTCGCGCCGTTCTGTCGACTTGTCCCCAGGTTGCCGTCCCGGCCTGTGGATAACTCTGTGGACAGTGGACGGGGAGGCTAGGCCCGGCCGTCGAGGCAGCGAGTCAGCCAGTCGGAGGCGTCCGTGAAGTCACCGTCGGAGGTTCCCGGCCGGGGCGCGCGGACGTCACTCTGAGCGACACCGGCCCGCGGATAGGAACCGAGGAAGCGGACCTGGGGGCAGGTCCGCTTGAGACCCATGAGGGCTTCGCTCACCCTCCGGTCGGAGATGTGGCCCTCGGCGTCGACGGCGAAGCAGTAGTTGCCGATGCCCGCACCGGTCGGCCGGGACTGGATCAGCATCAGGTTGACCCCGCGCACGGCGAACTCCTGGAGCAGCTCCAGGAGCGCACCGGGGTGGTCGTCGCCGAGCCACAGCACGACGGAGGTCTTGTCGGCGCCCGTCGGGGCCGCGGGCCGGGCGGGGCGTCCGACGAGCACGAACCGGGTCTCGGCGTTCTCGGCGTCGTGGATCTCGGTGACCAGCGGCACGAGGCCGTAGGTGGTCGCCGCGAACTCGCCGGCGAAGGCCGCGTCGAAACGCCCCTCCTGGACCAGCCGGGCGCCATCGGCGTTGGAGGCGGCCGACTCCCACACCGCGTCCGGCAGGTTCGCCCGCAGCCAGTTGCGCACCTGCGGCTGGGCCACGGGGTGCCCGGTGACGGTCTTGACGTCGGACAGGGCCGTCCCCGGCCGGACGAGCAGCGCGAAAGCGATGGGCAGCAGCACTTCGCGGTAGATCATCAGCGGTTCGCCGGAGGCGAGCTCGTCGAGGGTGGCGGTGACCCCGCCCTCGACCGAGTTCTCGATCGGGACGAGGGCGGCCGCGGCCTCGCCGTTGCGCACGGCGTCCAGGGCGGCCGGGACGGACACCATCGGGACGAGCTCCCGGGTGGCGGCTTCCGGGAGCGTGCGCAGGGCGGCTTCGGTGAAGGTGCCCTCGGGACCGAGATACGTGAAGCGGGTGGCCGACATGCGGTCAGCCTAGTACCGGGGCACCCGCGCCCGGGGTGCCGTTCACCCTTCGAGCAGCCGCTGTCCCACGTACTCCCCGGCGCGCGGGCCGGGCGGGACGGCGTACAGGCCGCTGGACTCGTGGCGGATGAACTCCGACAGCGCGTCGCCGCGGTCCAGCTTGCGCTGGACGGGTACGAAGCCGCGCAGCGGATCGGCCTGCCAGCAGATGAAGAGGAGCCCCGCGTCGGGGGTGCCGTCGGCGCCGATCCCGTCGTGGAAGGAGAAGGGGCGCCGCAGCATGGCGGCCCCGCCGTTCTGAGCGGGGGCGGAGATCCGGGCATGGGCGTTGGACGGGATGACGGGCTTGCCGTCGGCCCCGAGCTTGTCCAGCGCCAGCGGCGTGGTCTCGGTGCCGCCGGTCAGCGGGGCGCCGGTGGCCTTGGTGCGGCCGATGACCTGCTCCTGCTGTGCGAGCGACTGCTTGTCCCAGTCGTCGAGGAGCATGCGGATGCGTCGGACGACGGCGTACGAGCCCCCCGCCATCCATGCGTGTACGGCGGGGCCGGGGCCGGTTTCGGGAACGAAGATCCGCTTGTCGAAGTCGGGCTGCGCGGGCTTCGGGTTGCCGGTGCCGTCGACCTGGCCCATCAGGTTGCGGGCGGTCATCGGGGTGCCGGTGGCGCCGGGCGAGCGGTTGAAGCCGTTCATCTGCCAGCGCACCCGGGCGGCGTCTCCCGCGTCCTTCTGGAGGGCGCGCAGGGCGTGGAAGGCGACGAGTCCGTCGTTCGCGCCGATCTGGATCCACAGGTCGCCGTTGCTGCGCTGGGGGTCGAGCCGGTCCGAGGAGAAGTCCGGCAGCGGGTCGAGAGAGGCCGGGCGGCGGGCGGTCAGGCCGGTGCGGTCGAAGAAGGAGTGGCCGAAGCCGAAGGTGACCGTGAGGGAGGACGGTCCGGCGTCGAGGGCGATGCCGCTGTCGGAGGTCGGGGCGGTCTCGCCCGCCATCAGCCGGCGCGCTGTGTCGGACCAGCGGCGCAGCAGCGCGGCTGCCTCGGTGCGGCCGGCGCCGCCGGCCAGGTCGAAGGCCAGGACATGGCCCTTGGCCTGGAGCGGAGTGGTGATGCCGGCCTGGTGGTCCCCGTGGAAGGCGACCTGGGTGGCGCCGAGGGAGGACAGGCTCCCGGCGCTGCCGGAGGCGGAGCCGGTCCCGGAGTCGGCGAGTGCGGAGTGCGCGAGGGCGCCGCTCGTCGCGCCGAGTGCGAGGCCCGCGGCGCCTGCGGCGCCGACGGTGCCCAGCAGGCGGCGCCGGGAGATCTCGATGTCGGGGTTGCTCTCGGTCACGCTGGTCAGCCGATCTTCACGGTCTTCTGGACGGTCGTCTGGTCGATGTCGGAGGTGCGCACGGTCACGTCGATACGCCATTCGCCGGCGAGCGGCAGCTGGACGCCGGACGCGGTCCAGTGTCCGGGGGAGGCGTGGTCGGGGACGAGCGGCAGAGGGCCGATGTCCTTGGCGGGGAGGGTGAAGGCGACCCTGATCTCGGGGAGGTCGAGGGGCTTGCCGTCGCCGGAGTCGGCCCACAGGTGCAGTGTGTTGGCGCCGACCCGGCCGGGGTCGAGCTCCAGCCGGACGGATCCCTTGCCGTCCGGGCCGCCGGTGTCGAACGGCAGGGTGATCTTGACCGCGCGGTCGGGGACGGCGGGGGCGGCGGAGCCGCGGCCCGTCTCCCGCTCCACTGTCCGCCCGGGCTCGGTGCTGGTGAGGACCGTGGTCACGGCGAGCAGGACCACGGCGATACCGGCCTCGGCGAGCACGGAGCGGCGCAGACCGGCACGGTCCGGGTCCGCGTCGCGGACCTGCTTCTCTCGCGCGCGCTCGCGGGCGGCGAGCTGGCGGGCCAGCTGGGCGGCTCGCTCGGGGTCCGCCGGGACGGTGACGGGCTCGGCTTCACGTGAAACGTCGGTGGCCTCGGTGGCGTCGGCGGATGTTTCACGTGAAACATCGCTGGGCGCCCCGACCTGGGCCGGCTGGGTGTCGGCGAGCCGGCCGGTCCACTTGCGGGACACGTAGGCGAGGGCGACGAGGACGGCCACCAGGCCGACCTTCACGAGCAGCAGCCGTCCGTAGTCGGTTCCGGTGAGCGCGGACCAGCTGCCGACCTGGCGCCAGGACTGGTACACGCCGGTGACCGTGAGGACCAGGACGCTGATGAAGGCGACCTTGGAGAAGCGCCGGACGGCGGCGCGCTCGAGCCCGGGGACCTTGTGGAGGGCGACGAGCAGGGCGGCGAGCCCGCCGAGCCAGGTGGCGACGGCCAGCAGGTGGAGGATGTCGGCGGGCATGGCGATGCCGGGCTGGACACCGGTGGAGGCGTGCTCGGACAGGGCCCAGGTCGCCGCGATGCCGGCGGAGACGACCGCGCCGCCGATGCCGAGCCCGAAGGTCAGGTCGTCGGTCTCCCGGGCGTCCTCCGAGCCCTGCTCCACGCCCTCCCCGGTGCTTTCGGAGCCCTGCTGGCGGCGTGCGTAGACGCCGAGGAGGACCGCGATGAAGAGGGCGGCGGCGCCCAGCAGGAGGAGCCGGGAGACGAGTGAGGCGCCGGTCTTGGTCGCCAGCACGGCGCGCAGACCATCGAGGTCGAAGGCATCGCCGAACTTCCCGGAGCCGGTGTAGGGGGTGCGGAGCACCAGCATCACGAGGGTGGCGGCGGTCAGCGTGACCCAGGCGCGCACGATGAGCTTCTGGAGCGGCCGCTGCGCGGCACCCCGGCGCCAGCACAGCAGGATGAAGGCGGCGGCGCCGACGAGGACGGCGAAGCCCGCGTAGGCGGCGTACCGGGCGATGCCGTAGGCGATGCCCACCGGGCCGCCGCCCGCCTGCTGGGCGGGAAGGGTGACGGAGGTGGCGGAGGGGGCGCCGATGGAGAAGGTGAAGGCGCCGGAGATCGGGTGGCTGTCGGCGGAGACGGCCTGCCAGGCGACGGTGTACGTGCCGTTGGGCAGACCGGCGCGCAGGGCGGTGCCGTAGCGGACGGTGTTCCCGCTGCACAGGTCGTGCAGTTCGCCGGTGTCCACGCGCTTGCCCTGGGGGTCCAGGACGCGGATGGAGTCGCCGCCCATGGCGACCTGCTCGGAGAAGGAGAGCGTGACCTGAGCGGGGGCCGTCGCGACCACCGCCCCGTCCTTGGGGTCGCTCGCCGTGAGTGCTGCGTGCGCCGTGGCCGGGGCGGCCGCGGTGAACAGGGTTGCCAGCAGGGCTGCGAGGACCAGCGTGAGCCGCGGCAGCAGTGCCGTGGTGCGGACGCGGGCCGCGGAGGGGGCGGGGGCGGTGGTCGTCATGGCGTGTCAGTCCCTCGGTGCGGGTCCGTCAGTGACCGGTGCTGTTCTGGGCGTTGTACGTCCGTTCCTTCACGTCCAGCTCGACCTTGACCGGGTCGGCCTTCTCGAAGCGCAGCTCGACCGTCACCTTGTCGCCGACCTTGGGGGTGTTCTTGAGCCCCATGAACATGACGTGGTTGCCGCCGCGTTCCAGCTTGAGCTCACCGTTGGCGGGCACGTCCATGGACGGGACCTGCTGCATCTTCTGGTCCTTGGTCTCGTGGATCTGCAGATCGTCGGAGAGCGCGGAGGTGACGCCGACGAGCTTGTCGGCGGTCTTGGAGTTGTTCTTGATGACCATGAACGCGCCGGCCATCTTGTCGTTGACGGGCTGGGGCATGTAGCCGCCGCTGACCGTCATCTTCGGCTTGCCGTCGCCGGAGCCGCCGGAGTCCGAGGAGCAGCCGGATATGGCGAGTGCCGCCGTCAGGGAGAGGGCGGCGGCGAGGGTGCGGGTGGTGCGGGCGTTCACGGGTTCTCTCCCTTGATGATCTTCGGCAGGTCCTTGGCGTAGTCGTCGACGGTGGTGCCCTCGCCGTAGAGGACGTAGCCCTCGTCGGTCTTGGGTGAGAACGCGATGACCTGGGCGCCGTGCATGGAGACGACGCTGCCGTCGGCCTCCTTCTTGGCGGCCTCGATGCCGATGCCGAGCGAGCGCGCGGCGGCCTGGATGGCGGCGAAGTCCCCGGTGAGGCCGATGAAGGCCGGGTCCTGGGCCTTGAGCCACGAGCCGAGGGATTCGGGAGTGTCCCGTTCGGGGTCGGTGGTGACGAAGACGACCTGGAGGTTGTCCTGGTCGGCCTTGGGGAGCGCCTTCTTGGCGACGGCGATGTTGCTCATCGTCAGCGGGCACACGTCGGGGCAGTTGGTGTAGCCGAAGTAGATGAGCGTCGGCTTGCCCTTGGTCTGCTCGCGCAGGTTCCACGGCTTGCCGGTGGTGTCCGTGAGGACGAGTTCCGGCTTGCTGAAGGGGCGGTCCAGGACGGTCGCGGCCTTCGCGTTGCTCTGGCCGCCGGAGATCTGGGTGACCGAGCCGGTCTTGGCGGGTTCGCCGCCGCAGGCGGTGAGGGTGAGTGCGGCCGCCGCGAGGAGGGCGGCGACCGTCACACGTGTGGTGCGCATGAAGAGGTGTCCCTGTGATCGGGGATGGTTCGGATGTGCCGGGTCCCGGACGCGCCGGGCCCGGATGCGTCAGGAGGAGCGGCGGCGCGAGGCGACACCGAAGGCGACCCCGCCGAGTCCGACGAGGATGCCGGCGATGCCGAGGGCGCGCGCCGTGTTGTCGGCGCCGTGCCCGGCGTCGGCCTTGTCGTGGCTGTGCCCCGCGTCCTTGTCGCTCTTCGCGTCCTTGGCGTTCTTGTCGTCACCGTGGTGGCCGGCGGCCTTGGCGGCGGACAGCTTCAGCACGGGCGCCGGGTTCTGCGGTTCCGCGGCGCCGTCCTTGGCTTCCTCGATCCAGCGGACGACCTCGCCGTTGTCGTAGGTCTGGATGGACTTGAAGACCATCTGCTCGGCGTTCTCGGGCAGCTTGCCCACGGAGACGGGGAACTGCTGGAACTTCCCGGGCTCGATCTTGCCGCCGGACCAGGTGACCTTGGTGACGGCCTCGTTGATCTGCTTGCCGTGGACGGTGAGCGGCTTGTCGAGCTTGCTCTTCTCGACCGTCACGGTCCAGCCGGGGACGTCCTGCGGCATGACGGACGAGAGGGGCTGGTCTACGGGGAAGTTGACCTCCAGCTGGGTGGTCGACGCGTTGTCGCGCTCGTTGGGGACCTTGAAGTTGAGGGTCGCGTAGCCGCCCTTGGCGGCTTCTCCGACGGGCTGCACGCCGACGTGCGCGAAGGCGGTACCGGACAGGAAGAGGACGGTACCGGCGGCGAGGGCGGCGGCGAACGAGACGCGAGAGGTCTTCATGGCAGAAACACTCCACGGAAGCAGTGGTGACGGTGGCTCCGCGCACGGGCGCGCGCGGAGTTCGCGGCACCGGCGTCCCGTCGTGTGTCCCGGGGAGGAGGGTGCCGCGTCAGGCTGCGAGGGCGAGGGCCGTGGGCGGCCCGCGCCTGATCACCGTGTGCTGGAGTGCCTCGCGTCCGGTGGGCGCGGCGGGGCCGGCTTCGGTCCGCGGGGTCTGCCGGGCAAGGGCCGGCGCGCCCGGAAGTCCGGCGCCGAGGGCGCGTACGAGGGCCAGTGCGGCGCGCAGCGGGCGTACCGGGGTGGCTTCGGCGGACAGCCGGGACAGTTCGACGAGCCGGAAGAGTGCGGCGTCACCGCGGCCGAGCAGCCAGCCGGCGGCGAGCGCGGCCAGCAGGTGGCCGGTGAGCATGGCCGGGCTGAACAGGCCGGTTGCGGGCGCGCTGGTGGCGGCTTGGGCCAGGTGCGCGTGCGCGCCGTGGCCCTGCGCGGCGAGGTCTCCGGTCTGTGCGGCCAGAGCGGCCGGGTCCAGCCCGGCGCTCTCCAGGATCCGCCGGGCGTCGGCGGGGCTCAGCGGTACGGAGTTGCCCCCGCACACCAGCCGCGCGGCGAGCGCCGCGAGGGACACGTCGTCGGAGGCGGCGCCGGCCGCTGCCCGCCCGGCCGCGGCGCTGTGCTGGCCGAGGCCGAACAGCGTGTGCAGGGCGAGTTGTCCGGCGGCGAGACCTGCGGCGATGCCGGGGAGGGTGCGCCGGCGTCCCGCGAGCGGGGCGGCGACCGCGAAGACCGCCACGAAGCCGAGGCACAGCGACCACCACGGCACGGTGGCGCAGGACGCCAGGGCGTGCCCGGTCCCGGACAGCACGACACAGACCGCGGTGAACACCGCGGCCCGGATGATCCGCAGGGCGGTTCCGGCGTGCGTCGCGTGGGGGGCAGTCATGGCCGGGCCATCATCGCACTGCGCTGACGCCCTCCATACGGCAGGTCCGGAAGGTCCCTTGAGTCCGCTCTGGGGATGGCTTGAGACGGGGGCCGCTGCCGCAGCGCCGTACGCGCATACACCGCTGTCCGGGAGAGTCGCCATCGGCCGAACGGGGGCATTGCGCGCTCGGTCGGCCACGAAGCGCTTACGACCCCCTTCGGGCGGCAATACGTAACCGTATGAGCATCTGGTGGTCTCTCCACTTGAGGCGCGAAGCCGCGAGCGTGCCGCTCGCCAGGCGACTGCTGCTCGGGACGATGGAGACCGCGGGGGTGGACCCGGACATCTCCTTCGACCTATCGGTGGCCCTGGGCGAGGCGTGTGCGAACGCGGTGGAGCACGGCGGGCACGGCGATCTCCCGCACGAGACCGAGGCGTACCACGTCACGGCCTATCTGGACGGGGACTGCTGTCGTATCGAGGTGAGCGATTCGGGGCCGGGTTTCCCTGCCGCGACGGTGGCCCGTCGCAGACCCTCCCTGGCCGAGAGCGGCCGGGGCCTGCACCTGATCGAGGAGCTCGCCGATCACGTCCGGTTCCGCAACCGGCCGGGCCGGGGAGCGGTGGTCAGTTTCGACAAGATGCTGAAGTGGCGCGACGACGCGCTGCTCAAGGTCTCCTGACCCGTTCCCAGGGCCAGGAGAGCTCGAGCTCGGCGCGGCGTTCGTGCGTCAGCCCTTGAGGCGGGCCATCCAGGCCTCGACCTCGACCGAGGTGCGGGGCAGCCCGGCCGACATGTTCCGGTTGCCGTCCTCGGTGACGAGGATGTCGTCCTCGATCCGGACGCCGATGCCGCGGTACTCCTCGGGCACCGTCAGGTCGTCGGCCTGGAAGTACAGACCGGGCTCGACGGTCAGGCACATGCCCGGCTCCAGCGTGCCGTCGACGTAGGCCTCGGTGCGCGCGGCCGCGCAGTCGTGGACGTCCATGCCGAGCATGTGGCCGGTGCCGTGCAGGGTCCAGCGGCGCTGCAGGCCGAGCTCCAGGACGCGCTCGACCGGGCCCTCCAGCAGGCCCCACTCGACGAGCTTCTCGGCCAGCACGTGCTGGGAGGCGTCGTGGAAGTCGCGGAACTTGGCGCCCGGCTTGACGGCTGCGATGCCGGCTTCCTGGGACTCGTAGACCGCGTCGTAGATCTTGCGCTGGATGTCGGTGTACGTGCCGTTGATCGGCAGCGTGCGCGTGACGTCGGCGGTGTAGAGGGAGTGGGTCTCCACGCCGGCGTCGAGCAGCAGCAGGTCGCCGGAGCGGACGTCGCCGTCGTTGCGGACCCAGTGGAGGGTGCAGGCGTGCGGGCCGGCGGCGCAGATGGAGCCGTAGCCGACGTCGTTGCCCTCGACGCGGGCGCGCAGGAAGAAGGTGCCCTCGATGTA